>JAFYMH010000087.1 GCA_017556685.1 Clostridia bacterium
ACAAAGCGAATTCCTTCACTGCGTGAATTTCTTTTTGGTTTGATCCTTCGGATTTTTTCGATCTCGTCAAATATGAAAGCCCCAGCCTTTTATATGCCGTAGGATCCCGTGATAGGGTCCCTGAAAAGTCCGATTTTTGGGGGGTTCCAGGTAAAAACGACGAAAAGAACGCCGATCAGAAGGAGAAGGAAGAGGGCAAGGCGCCCCTTGCAGGGCTTCTCTTGGCGCAGAAGCTGCTTCGCTTCATAGAGGTAGGCAAGCGCCGCCGAGAGAAAGAAAATGGCGATATTGAGGAAATCGGGGGATCTTCCGACGGCACCGTTGTAGGTGTAAAAAAGGACTGGGATGAGGGTTAGCCCAAGGGCGGTGCCCCTTAGCTTGACGCAAAAGAAATCCCCTCGCTCCCGAAAATACAGGGACTCGACGAGGGCAAACAGGAGCATCGGGAAGTAGAGCAGCTTCATGTGCTCAAAGGTCGATTCGTTCACCCCCGAGAAGGGCGCGGCGAGGGGGCTGCCGCCCGTCAGGTCGTACAGAAAGTGCGCAAGCGTTCCGAGAAGTGAGGTTATCGCAAAGCCCATTAGCTGCCAAAGCCCGATCGATCGTTTCATACGCCACCTCAAAATTTAGCTTACGGTATCGTATGCACGTCTATTTTCAAATATGCGGAAAGGGAAAAAGCTCTTTACTTTTTTTTCTTTTTGTGCTATCATAAATCAAGGCAACACGGCGGTCAGCACAGAAAGAGAGAGGATGGCGAATATGCGTGAAAGGACTCTGAAAATAGTTATCTCGGCACTGCTTTTGGCACTTGCTCTTGTGATGCCCTACCTGACGGGGCAGATCCCCGAGCTTGGCTCGATGCTCTGCCCGATGCATCTGCCGATCCTTCTCTGCGGTTTCCTCTGCGGTCCGCTTTGGGGGCTTGCGGTAGGACTTACCGCGCCGCTTCTTCGCTCGGCGATCTTTGGGATGCCACCCCTCTTTCCGATGGCGCTTTCCATGGCCTTTGAGCTTGCGACCTACGGTCTTGTGTCGGGGATTTTGCGCCGACTGCTTCCGAAAAGGAGCCTTTACATCTACCCAGCTCTCCTTGTCGCAATGGTCGCGGGACGGCTCGTCTTCGGCGCGTCGATGCTCCTTTGCATGATCTCTCAGGGCAAGGGCTATGCCCTCTCGGCGTTCCTTGCAAGCGCGGTGACCGGCTCGGTCCCCGGTATTCTGCTCCAGATCATCCTCGTGCCTCCCCTCGTTCTGCTCATCGAGCGTCGGTGGGGGTTTTTGAAAAAGAGATAAAAGAGAGGGAAACTTGCGATGACAGAGCTTGAAAAGATCGAATATGCCAAGACCTATATCGACTGCCTGGCGGATGGGATCAATCCCCTTGACGGCAGTCCGATCCCGGACGGAGAGGTCGCCTGTAACGTCCGCGTTTCGCGATGCTTTTTCTACGTTTCCTCGATTTTGCAAAGGGAGATCGAGCGGGAGAGAAAAAAGGTCGAAAAGGAAAATAAGCCAAAGCGCCTGCCGTTTTCGATCTCCCCCGAGCGGCTTTTGCAATTTGAATATTCGGAAAAGCCGATTCCCGTGACCGAGATCGCAAGGCGCCTTAGCCGTCTTGCCGCCGAGGATGGCGAAGGGGCAAAGGTCGCGCGCTTCCCCTACCGCAAGATCCTTTACTTTCTGCGCGCCGTCGGCATGATCGAATGGCGCGTTTGGGAGAATGGAAAATACAAGCGCTTTCCGACGGCAGAGGGGGAGGCGATGGGGCTCGTTTTGATGATTTGGCAGAATTACGGAAGGAAAACCCCCGTCATTTACTTCACCGAAGCCGCCCAGCGCTTCATCCTTGACAACCTCGATGCGGTCATGGCAGCCGAAAAGGGAAGCTCCTACGATGAGAGGGAGGACTGACCCCCCTTTTGGGACTCGCTTGAGTTCGAGCAGAAACTGAAAAGCAAAAATCTATGCGAGCATCGCACTCGTCAAGGCAAACGCATTATGGGTTAAGGGTAAACCCACGTGCAAACAGAAAGAGCAAGAATAAAAGGAGAGGATCCTTCTATTCTTGCTCTGTTCGTTTTCGGCGTTTTTGCTTTTTTCGTCACAAAAGCGAGGATAATCAGCTCGGTCGATATACGTAACGCCAGGTGGTCACGTCGATGGCGCGGGAAACGGTGCCGGGGGCGCTGACCTTGGCGTATCCGTAATAACTGGCGTAGGCACTCCAGGTGCCGTCCTTTTTTGTAAGCACGGTTTTATAGGCCTCGATTTCAGTTCCGACTGCATGGTCGGTGATATCGGCGTATCTCATCGTGAAGGCGTGATATTCGGTATCCGAGATCTTGGTGATGACGAAATAGAGCCGCTCTGAGCCGCTTGAGGAATCGACCATCAGATGCTTGAGGTTTCCGCCCTGTACGTTCTGCGAGCAGTAGATAACGTCGCCGGGCTCTTCGAGGTAATTGTGGATGATCGGCTTTTTCGTGGCGTTGAGTCCGTAGCTTTTCTCAAAAACGATGGTTTCGATCAGGGTGAGGTGGTTCTCACCGAGCGAGGAGGAGGTTTCGTCGTCGGGAACGATCTCCTCGGGGGGATAATCAAAGATTCCGACGCCCGAGGGAAGCTGTCCGTCGGCAGGCTCGGGAGCGATATGCGAATACTGCCATGCCGCGCAAACGCCGGGGACCGAAAGGCATAGAAGGAGAAGGACAAGCAGGATGACCCGCGTTGCCTTGATCATATTCGCACCTCCTTTTCTATTGAAAAACCGACTTTTTGCGTTACAGGAATTTGCCGGTAAAGCCGAGGAGCCTCAGGCGCTGCCGCCGCTTATTTTGGATCACGGCATCAACGATCGGGGATACGATCAAGCCGACGATGACAAGCGCGATGCAAACCGAGCCGATCGGGGATTGCAGGAAAAAGATGAAGCTGCCGACAAACGGGACCCTTTCGCCGCGGTAGATCGAGCGCATCTGCGAGTACTCAACGGCAAATTCGTCGGAATATCGCAGGGCGTCTCCCCGAAGCTGAAAGAGCCTGTGGTCGGGGTGCCGCGCGTTTGGCTCCTCGATTCCGATGATGCGGTGGATGATGAGCTCCCCCTTATATTCGTAAACGACGACGTCGTAGAGCTCTAGCTCGAACTCTCCCGGAAGCTCACGGGTCAGGATCAGATCAAAGATATTCAGCTGATCGCTTAGGCTGTTTTCGGTCAGGTATTTGTTCGCTTCGTGCTTCTCTGACATCGAGTCGGAGAGAACGACGCGGGGGACGGCAAGCGATCCCTTGACGGTCGGCTCCGAGAAGCGAAGCCACAGGGTGAAGGCAAAAAGCAGGATCGCGGCAAGTCCGAGCAGCAGAAGGAGTCCTCGGAGCAGATGGCCCTCTCTCGGCTTTTTATTTCGAGCCTCGGCGCGTCTGACGCGCGCGATATACTCGTCCACGAGCTTGGTGTCGGTCATCCCGAACTCGATCGCCTGCATCTCCTTCCTTGCGATGATGATGAACATGGCGCAAAGGAGCGCGAGCGTTGAGAAGAGGGAGATCAGACAGACGACGAATACGTAAAGTTCATATCCTGCCATTTGTATCTTCCAGTCCTTTCGTGGCTTTGATGGGAAAGGGCAAACGCGAAACCCTGAGACGCAAGCCACCGGTGCGCCTCAGGGTAATCAGATTTTCTCTGCTCGCTCGGACGTTTACTGCTGCGAGAACTGAACCGTCAGAGTGATGTTCTCCTCGAGTGCGTGGAACGTCAGATACTTGGCGTGCGTATCGAGAACGAAATCGCCGCCAAGGTCAAGGAGCGTATCGATATCGTCTGCGTCGATGGTTGCAAGGAACGAGCCGTCGGGCTGCTTCTCACCCCAATCGAGCTCGACCGATGAGCCGACAGGAGAAACGTAGATCTCTTTGCCGTCGTAGGTGTTGGTGTTGGCGTTCTTGGTGTAAAGGGTTGCAACGGCAGCGATCGCGTTGTTCACAACGGCGTCGGGCGCGCCGGGGTTGGGCGTAAAGGAAACGGTGATCGAGCCGGTGATCACGAGCTTGGCAAGATAGTTGCCCTCTGCGGTCTGGTCGATCGCAATATCCACGTCGTTCGAGACGATCTTAAGGATACCGACGTCGCCGTCGGTCGTTGCCGTAGTCATACCGTGCGAGACCGTTCTGTCAACGCTGCTGACGGTGCTTCCCGTATAGGACCAGGCGGCGTATGCCCCGCCGATGGTCACGCAAAGGATCAAAACGATAAGTACGCTAAGCTTTTTCATGGATTCCTCCTGCAAAACGAATGGATTGATCGGAGACTGTACGGCTTGAAAATCTCCCCACGTGGTACATTGTACAAGAAACGGCAAAAATTGTCAATAGTTTTACAAAAAATCGAAGCTTTGTGTACGCCGAGCGAAGCGAGATTTTTCGCTTGCGCGCTTCGTTTGTGCGAGCTTTAAACCGTTTTAAGAACGTGATGATACATATTTTCTACGCTCTCGTTCATGTTCAGCGCTCTTATAGATATGCCCTGGTGCGCGTTTTTAAATACCACGAACAGCTGATGAGCAAATCCCTGTCCCATCCAAGAGACGTCTTCAAAATCAAGGATAACCTCCTCGAATTTTTCAAGACGGTTGCACAGCCTTTTTGCCTGCGAACGAGATAGGGGGCATAAATATGAATTTTTTTGAACTCAAGGAAACGGCTTGACTTTGAGAAAGATAATGCTATAATATGCGTAAAAATACAGGAATCGGGGACCGGAGAACCGCGGAGCGGGTCGGCGCGGTTATGAATTTCGATCCCATGATAACGTGAAAGGGAAAGCACAAGGAACTTGTGCACAAGAACGTATGAACGAGCCTCTCATTGATTTGATCGCCGCGCTGGGCAAGGTCGCGATAGATCGTACGAAATTACGTCCACTTACCAAAAGCCTCGGCAAAGGGGGCATAGACCTGCTTGCGCAGATGTTAAAGGAGGACTGCTCGAGCGTGGGCAACAAGCTCGAGCGCGCCGCTGAGCGTTATGGCGTTGACAGGGTGCTTGCAATACCGATCCTCGCCCACAACGGTCAGAATTTAGTAGCCTTTAGGGTATACGGCGGTGATCCTCACGGCTTTTTTAGGTGCCTTGGCATACAAATCATATCGGAAAACACCGATCGGGATATGTTAAACATGATTTCCGGATTGGAGAAGGAGGCCTGCGTTGTAATATATGAGAAAAATTACGCGCGCAACCGGTAGAAGCGTTACGTGCAATAGCATATTCATGCAAGCATTCGAAGGGGGAGCAAAACGATGAACGCCGATTGGGTTATGGTCATTATTACTGGAATTTATGCTGCAGCAACTATTTACATTAATCGGTATCGGGGCAGAGTACCTCAATTGCAATTCTCATGCCGAGCCTGAACGCATAAACGAACAACTGACGTTCATTGATATCGGTAAGTTCTGAATAACAATCATCAAACTTCTCAAGTACTTCCTTTTGCTTGTCGTCGAGTTCTTTAAGTAGAGTTTCATGATGGTCGGCGATGTATCCCATCAGTTCTTTAGTTTCCTTGTCTGTGCTCCTACAATCTGTGTTTGGGCACACG
>JAFYMH010000088.1 GCA_017556685.1 Clostridia bacterium
CGCGCGGAGGATGCGGATCACGGCAGAGCCGCGGTCGCGCAGATCGTAGGCTATAAAATCGGGGCGTGTTAGAAAATTGAGCAAAAAGAAATGCAAAACGAGATGCCCCGCGCGCCGCGTTTCGGCGTGCCTGAGGAAAGCACGAGAGAGCTGACCGCGAGGGACCTCGGGACGCCGAACGCGAAACCAAAGGAGGGCGAGGGGATAAAACGACTCGATAAGATAAGCGCCCTGGTAGCTGTCGAGCAGAGCAGAGGTCGCCTTGGCAACGGCGATCGGAGAGGGGTTTCCCTTGATTTCGATGAGCAACGGCACGCGTCCGCCGACGAGCGAAAGCACCTCTGCAAGCGTTGGGATCCTTACGCCCGAGATTCCGAAAAGAGAAAGGCTTTGAAGCTCGGAAAAGCTCTTTTCGCAAAGCCTCCCGGGGACTCCGCATGCGCGGAAAAGCTCGGCGTCGTGAAAGACCATCGGCACGCCGTCCGAGGAGAGCTGCACGTCAAGCTCGATGCCGACTCCCGTCCGAGCGGCTTTTAAAAAGGCGGGAAGAGAATTTTCGGGGATCCCGCGCGAGAGGTCGAAAAGCCCTCTGTGCGCGTAATGCACAAGACAGAGCGAGCGCCCCCGAGGGTGCATATTCGGCGCGGCGGCCAAAAGCCAGAGCATAAACGCAAGGGCGAGCCCTGCGAGAATAGAAAGCGGAAGAGAAGCATAATACGGCATACACCCTCTATCCGACGGAAGCTCCCCCTTTCCGTCGGGTCTTGGTTTATTTTATCACAGAGAGGGGAGTCTGTCAACTAAGATACGGGATTCTTCCCCCGATGATACGCCCCGCGCGAATTTTTTTGGCAAAGGAGCAAAGTTCGGCTTTCGGATTGACTTTTTTTGCTAAAAGCGGTATAATAACGTGTAAATAAAATCAAGGAGGTGCCCCGTGAGACTGATCAGACTGACCCCCGACGCGACCCCCGAGCAGGGGATGGGAACGGTTACCGCCCTCGGCTTTTTCGACGGGGTGCATCTTGGGCACCGAAGGCTTCTCGAGGCGGCGGTGACCGAGGCCGCGGCAAGGGGGCTTGTCCCTGCCGTTTTTACCTTCTCGGACGACGTGCGAAGCGTCAAGCCCGGCGCCAGCAGACTGACCGACTTTGAGAGCAAGCTTCGCCTGCTTGAAGAGGCGGGGATCGAGCTGGTATACGCTGCCGATTTTTCTGCCCTCTCGAGTTATCCCCCCGAGACGTTCGTGCGCGAGGTGCTCGTTTCGCTTTGCAGAACCGAGCTTGCCGTATGCGGCTTTAATTTCCGCTTCGGAAGGGGCGCCTCGGGCGACGCCGAGCAGCTTCGCCGTCTCATGCGCGAACTTGGGCGCAAGGCAAGGATCATTGACCCCGCTTATCTTGGGGATCGCGTCATCAGCTCGAGCGCCATCCGCCTTGCCCTTGAGTCGGGAGAGCCCGAGCTTGCCGCCGCCATGCTGGGACGTCCCTTTTCTCTGACCGCCCCCGTGCTTCGCGGAAGGGGCTTTGGGCATACCGAGGGCGTGCCGACAATCAATCAGGTCTTCTGTACGAGCGGGATCGTCCCGAAAAGCGGCGTTTACGCCTCGCGCGTGATCCTTGAAGACGGACGCGCGGTGCAGGGGGTTTCCAACGTCGGCGTTTGCCCGACCTTTTTCGGAGAGTCGGGGGATCTCAGATGCGAGACGCATCTGATCGACTACGAAAAGGACCTTTACGGCAAGACCCTTTCGGTGCAGTTTTGCAAATACCTGCGCTCCGAAAAGAAATTCAAAACGGTCGACGAGCTTTACGAGCAGATCCGATGCGACGTGAAGGCGGCGCGAGAAATCAAGATAAACCCATGAAAGGGAGAAGGACAATGGAGCAGAAAAACGAATGGACCAAGCTGACGGCAAGCGCCGACAGGGGAGAGCTTGAGGCGATCACCGCCGTCATGAGCATGATCGACAATGGACTGATGATCGAGGATTACAGCGACATTCCCCTTGACGGTATGTACGGCACGCTCGTTGACGAGAGCATCCTCTCGGCAGACCGAAGCCGCATTGCCGTTTCGGTCTTTATCCCCGCCGAGCGAAGCGTGGGGGACGCCGTTGCCTTTCTGCGCGAGCGCTTTTCGGCGAGCGGCATTACGGCGACCCTCTCGCTTGAGGGGGTGGACGAGCAGGATTGGGCAGAATCCTGGAAGCAGTATTACCATCCCGTTCCGATCGGCCGCGTGACTGTCGTTCCGTCCTGGCAGGAGTATTCCCCCTCTGATGGCGAGCTTATCGTCAGGATGGATCCCGGAATGGCCTTCGGCTCGGGAACGCACGAGACGACCCGACTTGCCGTTCTGCTTTTGCAGCAGGCGATCTCGGGAGGCGAGACGGTGCTTGACGTCGGGTGCGGAAGCGGCATTCTGTCGATCGCCTCGTCAAAGCTCGGTGCCGGAGCGTGCTACGCCTACGATATTGACCCCGTCGCCGTGCGGGTCGCGCGTGAGAACGTGCTTGCCGACGGCGCCGAAAACGTTTTCTGCGACGTCTCGGATCTGCTTTGTCAGGTCAAGGCGCCGAGCGGCGGCTTTGATATTGCCGTTGCCAACATCGTTGCCGATATTCTCCTGCGCCTTGCGCCCGATATCGGCTCCTATCTGCATCGCGGCTCGGCGTACATCGTTTCGGGCATTATCGCCTCGCGCCTTGACGACGTGCGCCGCGAGATGCTCTCGCGCGGCTTTGCCGAGGAGAGGGTGATCTCGGAAAACGATTGGTACGCCTGCCTTTTCCGCCGCTTGTGAGGTGCCGCCGTGCCGAGATTTTTCGTAAATGAGGATGCCGTCTGCAGTGCCGACGTGTCGATCGTCGGCTCCGACGCGCATCATATCGCGCGCGCCCTTAGAATGGCGGTTGGCGAGGAGATCACGGTCTGTACCGACGGGGGAAGGGAGCTTCTTTGCCGTCTTTCGCGCATCCGCGACGACGGGGTGCAGGCCGAGATCCTTTCCGAGTCGGCGTGCCGCAGTGAAATGCCGCTTTTCGTCACGCTCTATATGGCGTACCCCAAGGGGGATAAGCTTGAGACGGTCGTGCAGAAGGCGGTCGAGCTTGGCGCCTCGCGGATCGTTCCCTTCGTCAGCGAGCGCTGTATCCGCCGTCCGAAGCCCGAGAAGCTCTCCTCTGAGCGCGAGCGGCTTGCAAGGATCGCCCAAGAGGCGGCAAAGCAATCGGGGCGCGGAATTCTTCCCGAGGTGCTCATGCCCCTTTCGTTTGACGGGATGCTTGAGAAGGCAACCGAGGATCCGATCGCTCTCTTTTGCTACGAGGGTGAGGGGACCGAGCCGATCCGCGCACAGCTTTCAGGCGAGCGCCCCGCGCGCCTTTCGGTCATCGTCGGCTCGGAGGGCGGCTTTTCGGTCGAGGAGGCAGAGGCGGCACGCAGAGCGGGCTGTAAGCTGACGGGGCTTGGGCCTCGGATCCTGCGCTGTGAGACCGCACCGCTCTACGCGCTCTCGGCGGTCAGCGTGCTTTTGGAGCTGTAAGGCGGATCGGCTAACAGATTGCATAAAAAAACGCAAACTTTTTCTTATTTTTTATGGAAAGCCCTTGAATTTTATCAAAAAATAAGATATGATATATTATGTATGAAAAAACGGTATCTTTTTTAAGGAAAGGAGCTGCCGCTTATGTCCAACCGTTTGTTCCAAGGCGTGATCCAACAAATGAAGGATGCGATCGGCCGCGTTTTCGGCATCATTGACGAAAGCGAGACCGTGATTGCCTGCAGTGAGCTGACGATGATCGGCGAGTCAAGGCAGGGGATCCGCGAGGAGCTGGCATTCTCAAGCGACGCGGTGGTCCTCGACGGATATACCTACCGTGCGCTCGACGCGAGCTTTGGGGGCGACGCTATCGTTTTCGTTGAGGGGGACGACCGTGCGGCGGCGCGCGACACCGAGATCCTTGCGATCTCGCTCGGAAACCTCAAGCTGCTCTATGACGAGAAGTTTGATAAGAGCTCGTTTATCAAGAATATCATGCTCGACAACATTCTGCCGAGCGACATCTATACCAAGAGCAAGGAGTTGCAGTTCACGGGGGATGAAAGCCGCGTCGTTCTGGTGATCAAGTTCCAGGGGCGGACCGAGGTCCTGCCGTACGAGATCGTCTCGGGAATGTTCCCCGACCGCACGCGCGACTACGTGATCAATGTCGGCGAGCAGGACGTGGTTCTCGTCAAGGAGGTTGTCCCCGAGGTTGAGATCCGCGAGCTTGAGAAGCTTGCCGAGACGATCTCCGAAACGCTCAGCGCCGAGTTTTTGACGAAGGTCAGCATCGGTATCAGTACGGTTGCCGAGGGGCTCAAGGATCTTGCCCGCGCCTATAAGGAGGCGCGCATCGCCCTTGAGGTCGGCAAGGTCTTCGATACCGAAAAGAACGTTGTCAGCTATGAGAATCTCGGCATCGGCCGCCTGATCTATCAGCTTCCGATCACGCTTTGCGAGATCTTTTTGCAGGAGGTCTTCAAGAAGGGCTCGCTTGAGTCGCTTGACCGCGAAACGCTGATGACGGTGCAGAGCTTCTTTGAGAACAACCTCAACGTTTCCGAGACCTCGAGAAAGCTCTTCGTGCACAGAAATACGCTCGTGTACCGTCTTGAGAAGATCCGCAAGCTGACGGGGCTGGATCTGAGAGAGTTTGACCACGCCGTGACCTTCAAGGTTGCTCTGATGGTCAAGAAATATCTCTCGAGCAAGCCGAGCAAGTACTAAAGACAGGCTTCGACGCGCTTTTCGGGCGCGTCGTGCTATGATATCGAGAGCAAGGCGTACGGTGCCTTGCCATAGCGCCCCCGACGCATGGGTGATCCCGCCCTGCGCCGGGGATGTGTTGACTTTGCCCCATTCCGAAAGGAGTCGTTATGATCCGATCCGCTGTCAGGCGCGTTCTCGTTGCCGGACTGCTTTTATTTGCCCTTCTCCTTGCCGCCTCCTGCGCCCCCTTCGGAGCGCCGGACGGAAGCTCGCCTCCCCCGAGCGCAGAGGTTCTGCGCGCCCGCATTGCGGCATCGGCGGGAAAGAGCTATCCGAGCGTGCACGAGTGGCTTTCCGCCTGGGGCTTTCCCGCATACAACGCGTCGGTCCTTGCCTACACCGAGCTTGTGTATGGGCATTATTACGTCGGGGAGATGCCCGACGTTGATACGGTTGCGCGTACGCTTGGGTCGATGTTCGTTGAGAATATGCATCTGATCGATGCGAGCGACCCCGACGAGGTGACCGACCTTATCATGGAATGCTACCTCCTTTCGGTCGGGGACGTTTACGCCTACTATATGAACCCCGAGGCGTATGCCGACCGCACGAGCGGACTTGAGGGAAACTTCGTCGGTATCGGCGTGCACGTCATCTACCAAGAGGGTGAGGACGGGTTTTGCCGCATCATCGGCGTTTTCTCTGATTCCCCTGCCGCCGAGGCGGGGATCGAGATCGGCGACTGTATCGTTGCGGTCGATGGCATCCGCTGTTCCGAGCGCTCCTACGAGGAGCTGATCGGGTACGTCAGAGGCGAGGCGGGGAGTACCGTTTCGCTGACGCTTTCCCGTGGGGGCGAGGAGTATACCGTGAGTATTGTGCGTCGCGCGGTGGTCGAGGAGACCGCCGTCGGCTGGCTTTTGCCCGAGGCTCCGAGCGTTGGATATATTCGGATCTCGGAGTTCGATCAGACCACCTTTGCGCAGTTTAAGGCAACCTACGAGCGGCTGATCCGCGAGGGGGCTACCGAGATGATCTTCGACGTGCGCGACAACCCGGGTGGGCTGCTCGTGGCGATCCTTGAGGTGCTTGACTATCTCGTTCCCGACGGCGTGACGCTTGCAAGATACGAGTATTACGACGGGACGGTCGAGTCAAGCGTCTCGACCGATGGGCACGAGATCCCCTCGGATCTTCCGATCGTCGTTCTGACCAACCAAAGAACGGTCAGCGCGGGCGAGCTTTTTGCCTCGGCGCTCGGAGATTTTGCCGAGATGGGCTATCTTGACGTGACGCTCGTTGGAGAGGGGACCTTCGGCAAGGGCATGATGCAGGGCACGATCACGCTTCCGGGCGGCCGCGCAACCACCGTCTCGTACGCCTATTACAATCCGCCCATCTCCGACAACTACGAGGGGGTCGGCGTGATCCCCGACGTTTTGGTAGAGCTTCCCGAGCCGCTTTTTGGGCTTGGAAGCGTTTATCTGCTTTCCTTCGAAGAGGACGTGCAGCTTCAAAGAGCTCTTTCGATCCTTTCGGATAAGTCTGACGGGGGGGTGAGCCTGCCGTGAAGAAGGGGATTCCGCTTTACGCCGTTCTTTTGCTTCTTCTGCTCGTCTCGGCTCTCGTCTTTTCCCTGACCTTCTTTCCGATGCAGTACCGCGCCGAGCGCGAGAGGGAGGCGCATCGCGCCAAGCTCGAGGCGTATATGCCCCTGCCCGACGAGTACGATGCGAAAACGCTTCTTGCGGCGCTCGAGTATCTCGGACGGTATTCGGCGTATAGGCTCCCCGAGGAGGGCGAGCTGACCGAGGCGATGATCGAGGCGGTGCTTCTGGCGATGGGCGACCCCTACGCGACCTTCTACACCCCGAGGGAGTACGAAGAGAGGCTGCTTTCTAACGAAGGCGGATATTACGGGCTTGGCCTCATCACGGCAGAGACCTCCGACGGCTATGCCGAGATCCTCTTCATTCACCCCGGCTCTCCCATGGACGGGGAGGCAGAGGTGGGAGATCTCATCCTTGCGGTCAACGGCGAGAGTCTTCTCTCGATCGGATACGGCGAGGCGATCGAGCGCCTTAGCGGGAGCAAGGAAACGGTTGGCAGGTCGGTCTCCATGACCCTTCGGCGCGGCGGCGAGACCTTTTCGGTCGAGGCGGCTTACGCTGCGGTCACGCGGCAGAGCGTGATCTCGAAAACCTTTGCCGAGGACGGAAAAACGTTTGGCTACCTGCTTCTGACCGGCTTTGATAAAAGCACCGTTTCGCAGCTTAAGGCGGCGGTCCTCGAGCATGAGGCGGCAGGGGTCGACGGCATGATTTTTGACGTGAGAGGAAATCGCGGGGGACTTCTGAACAGCGCCGCCGAGATCCTTGCGTTTTTGCTTCCCGACGGCGTGATCGCTTCGGTTGATTACGCCCGTGCCGTGCTCAGTGATTATACGATCTCCTCCGAGGACGGCTATCTTCGCATCGGAAGCTCAACGCCGACCGTCTACTACGACGGGGGGCACGCCCTTTCGGTTCCGACGGTGGTTTTGATCAACGGCGCAAGCGCCTCGGCGGCAGAGCTTTTTGCCAAGGCGATCTCGGATTACGCCGAGCGCGGAGAGCTTACGGCATCCCTTGTCGGCACGACGAGCTTTGGAAAGGGAAGCGTGCAGACGACCGATCCCTCGCCCTTTAACGGCGCGGCGATCAAGATCACGGTGGCGAGCTATCTCCCCCCGTCGGGGATCTCCTACGACGGTATCGGGATCGTGCCGGATCGCGTCGCGGAGCTTCCGTCGGAGCTTTCCGCAAAGAGCATCCTTGCGCTCTCGCGCGAGGAGGATACCCAGCTTGCGGCGGCGATCGACGAGCTTTTTTGCCTCATTATGAATTGATAATAAAATAAGATAAGACAAGAGAAAAAGAGAGGTATCATGAATATGGAAAAGATCAGAATGACAGAGGCGGAGCGCGCGAGCCTTCAGGCAAAGCTTGACGAGTGTCTCGCACGCCGCGAGATCATCAAGAAGGAGATCTCGACCGCAAGAGGCTTTGGCGACCTTTCGGAGAACAGCGAGTACGACGAGGCAAAGAACGAGCAGGCAAAGAACGAGACGAAGATCCTTGAGCTTGAGGAGAAGCTTCGCCACGCCGAGATCGTTGACGAGAGCATGATCGACCACACGGTCGTTAACATCGGCTCGTCGGTGACTGTGTTCAATCACAAGAGCGGCGCAGAGCGCGTCTATCATCTTGTCGGAACCGACAGCGTTGACCCCAAAAACGGAAAGATCTCGGAGCTTTCTCCCATTGGCCGCGCCCTGATCGGCGGCCGCGTCGGAGACAGCGTCGTTGCCGAGACGCCGAACGGAAATATGACCCTCGATATCCTGAAGATCGAGAGAGCAAAGGGCTAATTTTCTCTACCCGAAAGAGGACGAACCATGACCGAACAGAACCAGAATCAGAATCAGAACCGCAACCCCGGAAGCGAGCTTGAGGTCCGCCGCGCAAAGCTGGCGGCGCTCGTTGAGGCGGGGAAGAACCCCTTTGAGCTGACGAGCTATGACGTCAGCGTCTCGACCAAGGAGATCCTCTCGGACTTCGAGCGCTACGAGAGGAACGAGGAGACGGGTAAGGTCGGCGAGCCCGTGCGTCTTGCGGGACGTATGATGAGCCGCCGCATTATGGGTAAGGCATCCTTCGTGCATCTGATGGACGGAGAGGGGAAGATCCAGCTCTACGTTCGCCGCGATGACGTCGGTGAGGAGCTTTACGCCGATTTCAAAAAGTGGGATATCGGAGACATCGTCGGTGTCGCAGGCTATGCCTTCCGTACCAAGACCGGCGAGATCTCGGTGCACGCCGAGTCGCTGACTCTGCTTGCCAAGTCCCTGCTTCCTCTGCCCGAGAAGTTCCACGGACTGACCGATACCGATACGCGCTACCGTCAGAGGTACGTCGATCTCATTGTCAATCCCGAGGTCAAGGAGACCTTCCTTCGCCGCAGTGCGATCCTGCGCGAGATCCGCGCCTATCTTGACGGAAAGGGCTTCCTTGAGGTCGATACCCCGATCCTCACCCCCTTTGAGATCGGAGCCTCGGCGCGCCCCTTCGTAACCCACCACAATACGCTCGATATGGATATGTACCTTCGTATCGAGACCGAGCTTTACCTGAAGCGCCTTATCGTCGGCGGCTTTGACCGCGTGTACGAGGTGGGCCGCATCTTCCGCAACGAGGGAATGGATACCAAGCATAACCCCGAGTTCACGTCGATCGAGCTTTACCAGGCGTACACCGACTATAAGGGCATGATGGATCTCGTCGAGGAGCTTTACACCATGCTTGCCGAGAAGATCTGCGGCTCGCGCGTCATCCCCTATCAGGGTCACATGATCGACATGGGCAACTGGGAGCGCCTGACGATGGTCGAGGCGGTCAAGAAGTACGCAGGCTGTGACTACAACGAGTGGAAAGACGACGCCGCCGCACGCGAGGTCGCAAAGGCGATGCACGTTGAGGTCCCCGCCGACGCCACCAAGGGAACGGTGCTCGTCGAGCTCTTTGACGCCTACGTTGAGGAGAAGCTCATTCAGCCGACCTTTATCTACGATTACCCGGTCGAGAACAGCCCCCTTGCTAAGCGCAAGCCGAGCGATCCCGCCTTCACCGAGCGCTTTGAGTACTTCATCAACGCAACCGAGTTCGGAAACGCCTTCAGCGAGCTCAACGACCCGATCGATCAGCGCGAGCGCTTTGAGAAGCAGGTCGAGAAAAAGCGCGCCGAGGAGCCCGATACCACGGCACAGGTCGACGAGGACTACATCACGGCGCTTGAGTACGGTCTTGCCCCCACGGGCGGACTCGGCTTCGGAATCGACCGCCTCGTCATGCTCCTGACCGACAGCGCGTCGATCCGCGACGTGCTTCTGTTCCCGACGATGAAGCCGATTGACTAAAAAACACAAATACGGAAAACCGCTCTGCCGATGCTCGGCAGAGCGGTTTTTTATTCGATGACGTCGCACGCCTGATCTCCTTTTTTGAAAAATGAGGGGAAAGCCCCTATTACCCCGGAATCCCCCAAATGAGGAAATAGACGAGCATCGAAAGGAAATCGACGGCAAGGACAGAGAGAAAGACGATGGCGGCGACCTTGAGTCCTTTTTTCATTTTGCGCTTGCTCTCGGGGGTCTTAAGACGCCGCCCGATCGCCTTTACGTCTCGGTAGAAGCTGCTTTCAGTGTCGCCGCTCGGGTCGGTGACCTCTTCCTTCAAAAGATAGTCCATCCGACAGCTGAAGAGCCGCCCGAGCTCCAGCAGCTTATCGGTTTCGGGATAAGCAAGATCGGATTCCCATTTTCCGACCGCTTGCCGCGACACGCCGAGAAGCTCTGCCAGCTGCTCCTGCGTGTAATTTTCTCGGCGACGAAGCCCCTCTAGTTTTTCTCCAAACGTCATGCGCTTGACTCCTTTCGTTTTTTGCTTTGCTCTTATCATATCACGTCCGAGCCGATTTTTCCACCAAGCCTGCGTTGCATAATGCAAACGGCAGGGTGCTTTTTGCTCATTCTTTGTAAAAGGATACAATTTGTTTTCTTCTTTGCCTTGCATTTGCCGCTCGGATATGCTATCATACGGGTAGAAACGGTCTTAAGTAAGGAGCGGTATGGAAAACAGAAACGATAAGCTCGAGGGGGCAGAGCTTCGCTTTCGCGGCGGAGTCCTTTCGAAGCTCGATAATTTTTGGTATCACTATAAGTGGCCGACGGTGTTTGTGATCGTCATCTCGATCATCGTGCTCGTCTGCACGCTTCAGCTTTGCCAGCGCAAGGAGTACGATTTCAGGTATCTTTACGCGGGGCCGACCGAGCTTTCGCGCGAGGAGAGCGAGGCGATCCGAGAGGCGCTCGAGGAGCTTTCGTCGGGCGGGGAATTTCCGTCGCCGAGCGTTGGCTTTAACGCCTACTTTTTGATGACCCCCGAGCAGATCGAGGCGGCAAACGCCGCGCTCCGTCCCGAGGGCAAGGAGGTCAACCAGGCGCTGGTGAACAACAACGCCGAGGTGTTTGACAACGAGGTGATGGCGGGGGACGTCTTTATTTTCCTGCTCGACCCCGCATGGTATGAGGCGCATCGGAGCGCAGGCTTTCTAAACGTGCGCGATCTCATCCCCGATGCCCCCGATTCTGCCCTCTATGACGATGCGGCGCTTCGGCTTTCTGCGACGGTGCTTGCAGACGATCCCGCCTTCGCCGTGCTTTCAGACGACACCCTTGTCGTCATCCGCCGCGCGACCTCGGTCAACATCTTTGACCGAGAGGCGATGCTCGAGTACCATCGGCGCTACCAAGAGGTTTTCAAAAGGCTTCTTGGGGAGTAATCCCCCCCGCAAAAAACCGCCCCCAATGCAAAACTGCATTGGGGGCGATTTTTACTTTCTGGTTTGGACTCCAAACATCCGTCGGAGAAATGGGCGCAGAAGCTTTGGGGAATGGAAAATCACGATCTTCATATCGAAATCCTTTCGGGTGGTCTCTCACCCAAAGTATATGCCGAGTGTCCCTTTCCCGTGCCTTATCCGATAAATCCGAGCTTGCGGCGGACCTTCGACATCGTGCGCCTTGCAAAGTAGGCGGCGTCGGCGGCGCCTTTTTTCATGACCTCCTCAAGGTACGCCTTGTCCGCCATGAGCTTGGCAAACTCGCTCTGCACGGGGCGAAGTCCCTCGACGATCGCCTCGCCGACGGCGGTTTTGAAGTCGCCGTAGCCCCTTCCCGCGAACTCACGCTCGATCTCCTCGAAGGTCTTGCCCGTAAAGCAACGGTAGATGCTCATGAGGTTGTTGATGCCGTCCTTGCCCTCGCCGTAGCGCACCTCGGTTTCCGAGTCGGTGACGGCGCGCTTGCACTTTTTCATGATCTCCTCGGGGGTATCGAGGATGCGGATGACGGCGTTGGGGTTGGGATCCGACTTCGACATCTTCTGGGTCGGCTCGGCGAGCGACATGATCTTCATGCCGGTCTCGGGGATGTAGGGCTCGGGCATCGTGAAGGTATCGCCGTAGACCGAGTTGAAGCGCGCGGCAATATCGCGCGTAAGCTCAAGATGCTGCTTCTGATCGATCCCGACGGGGACGATATCGGTCTGATAGAGCAGGATATCCGCCGCCATCAGGGTCGGGTAGGTAAAGAGTCCTGCGTTGATGTTGTCGGCGTGCTTTGCGCTCTTGTCCTTGAACTGGGTCATGCGCGAAAGCTCCCCGAACATGGTATAGCAGTTGAGCATCCAGGCAAGCTCGGCATGCGCCGGGACCTGCGACTGCACGAACAGCGTATTCTTCTCGGGATCAAGACCGCAGGCGATATAAAGCGCCAGGGTCTCGTAGGTGCGGCGGCGAAGCTCGGCGGGGACCTGCCGCACCGTGATGGCGTGCAGATCGACCACGCAGTAAAAGCGCTTGTAGTCCTCGGGGAAGGTCGCGAAGTTGCGGATGGCGCCGAGGTAGTTTCCGATCGTCAGGTTTCCGGACGGCTGAACGCCCGAAAAGACGGTTTTCATATCTCGATTCATCGTCTTCTCCTTATAGGCTCTCTCGGACGATCTCGCCGAGGATTTCAACGCCGCGCACGAGCTGCTCGTCGGTCGGCGTTGCGTAGGTTACGCGGAAGGAATGCTCGGTATAGCGGCTCGTGTCGGTGGCAAAGGCGGTTCCCGGCACGACGGCAACGCCGCGCGACAGCGCCGCTCTGACGAAGGGAAGAAGCTCGATCTCCTTCGGCAGGGTGCACCAGACGAAAAGTCCGCCGTCGGGTCTTGTGTAGGTCACGCCGCCCGGGAAGTGCTGCTGCATCGCATCGAGCATGATACCGCATTTCTTGCCGTACAGCTCGGAGATCCCCTTGACGTGCGCGTCAAAGTCGCATTCGGTCAAAAAGCGATGGCAGAGCATCTGGAACAGCAAATTGGTATGCACGTCCTCGGTCTGCTTTGCAACCGTCATCTTCGAGACGATCTCGGCGGGCGCGATCACAAATCCAACGCGCATTCCCGCCGACAGAAGCTTGGAAAAGGAGGAAGAGTAAATGACGATCCCATCCTCGTCAAACGACTTGACCGTCGGGATATCCTCTCCGCGAAAGCGCAGCTCGCCGTAGGGGTTGTCCTCAAGGATGATAACGCCCTTTTCTTTTGCAAGACGGTAGATCTCGCGGCGCTTTTCAAGCGAGGTGCAGATGCCGCTCGGATTCTGGAAGCTCGAGATGAGATAGATGAGCTTGACGCGCGCCTCGGAGTCGAGCTTTTCCTTCAGGATCTCAAGATCCATGCCGTCCGACTCGAGCGGAACGCCGACCACGCGCGCGCCGATGCCGCGGAAGGCGTTGAGCGCGCCGATAAAGCTCGGGTCCTCGGCAAGCACCGTATCCCCGGGGTTGCAGAGCACGCGGCAGGCAAGCTCAAGACCCTGCTGACCGCCGCTTGTGATGAGCGTATCGTCAAAATCCCGTCCGATGCCAAAGCGCACTCTCTGCCGCTCGCGCACAGAGGCGCGAAGCGGCCCGTAGCCCTCGGTCGTTCCGTACTGAAGGGCGGCGGGGCTCTCAAGGATCTCGGCACACAGACGGCGGATGTCCGAAAGAGGGAAGGAGGCGGCGTTCGGGTTCCCTGCCGCAAAGGCGATGATCGAGGGATCGCCCGCGTTTTTCAGGATCTCGCGGATCGCGGAGGGGGCAAGGCTTTTGAAGTTGTCGGAAAAATCGTAATTCATCATGATTTCCTCGGTTCGGGGCAAAAAATATACCTAATTATACCGCGCGCGGGCGCGAATGTCAAGCCTTCGGGCGGATTTTGGCGCGCGCCGAGAGAGGCACCTTGAAAATTGTTAAAAATCGAACGAAACCTCTTTACATTTTGTGCGCCGCGTGCTATAATATAAAGCGGTTTACTACGCCTACAATTTAGTGAAAATATGAATGGAGGAATCAAACAATGGCAGTAGAAAGAAAAAAGCTTTCTATGGACGGTAACACTTCCGCGGCGCACGTTTCGTATGCGTTCACGGAGGTTGCGTCGATCTACCCGATCACGCCTTCCAGCCCGATGGCCGAGGTCACCGATACCTGGGCTTCCGCTGAGGGACGTAAGAACATCTTCGGGGACACCGTAAAGGTGACCGAGATGCAGTCTGAGGCAGGTGCGGCAGGTACCGTTCACGGAAGCCTTGCAGCAGGTGCTCTGACGACGACCTACACGGCATCGCAGGGTCTGCTTCTCATGATCCCGAATATGTATAAGATCGCGGGCGAGCTTCTCCCCTGCGTCATTCACGTTTCGGCGCGCTGCGTTGCATCCCACGCGCTGAACATCTTCGGCGACCACTCCGACGTGTACGCCTGCCGTCAGACCGGCTTTGCAATGATGGCAGAGACCAACGCGCAGGAGATCATGGACCTCGGCGCGGTTGCTCACCTTGCAACCATTAAGGGCAGAGTTCCGGTCCTGAACTTCTTCGACGGCTTCCGTACCTCGCACGAGATCCAGAAGATCGAGGCTTGGGACTATGACGATCTGAAGGAGATGGTGGATACCGACGCGATCGCGGCATTCCGCGCACGCGCGCTCAATCCCGAATCCCCCGTCCTTCGCGGCTCGGCTGAGAACGGAGATATCTTCTTCCAGCACAGAGAGGCGTGCAACGAGTATTACGATAAGTTCCCGGCAATCGTTGAGGAGTACATGAACCGCGTCAACGAGAAGATCGGAACCGATTATAAGCTCTTCAACTACTACGGTGCGCCCGATGCAGATCGCGTGATGATCGCGATGGGCTCGGTCTGCGACGTTGCTGAGGAGGTCATCGACTACCTGCTTGCAAAGGGTGAGAAGGTCGGTCTTGTTAAGGTCCGTCTGTACCGTCCGTTCGTTGCTGAGAAGCTTTCCGAGGCGATCCCCGCATCGGTCAAGAAGATCGCCGTTCTCGACAGAACCAAGGAGCCCGGCGCTCTTGGCGAGCCGCTTTACCTCGACGTCGTTGCCGCTCTGCGCAAGGTCGGCAGAGATCTCCCGGTCGTCGGCGGCCGTTACGGTCTTGGCTCGAAGGATACGACTCCCGCAAGCATCTTTGCAGTCTTTGCAAACCTTGAGCTTGAGGCTCCGAAGGACAACTTCACCATCGGTATCGTCGATGACGTGACCGGACTCTCGCTCCCCGAGACGGCAGCTCCCGACGTTGCTCCCGCAGGAACGATCGCGTGCAAGTTCTGGGGTCTTGGCGGCGACGGAACCGTCGGTGCCAACAAGAACTCGATCAAGATCATCGGTGACCACACCGACAAGTTCATTCAGGCATACTTCCAGTACGACTCGAAGAAGACCGGCGGCGTGACCATCTCGCACCTGCGCTTCGGTGACAAGCCGATCAAGTCGTCCTACTACATCACCAAGGCAGACTTCGTTGCTTGCCACAACCCCTCGTACATGCTCAAGGGCTACAAGATCGTCAACGACGTTAAGCCCGGCGGAAGCTTCCTGCTCAACTGCCAGTGGAGCGACGAGGAGCTCTCGAAGCACCTCTCTGCTGAGACCAAGCGCTATATTGCCGAGAACAACGTTCGCTTCTATACCGTCAACGCCATCGACAAGGCGAAGGAGATCGGTATGGGCAAGCGCACCAATACCATTCTTCAGTCGGCATTCTTCGCACTTGCAAACATCATGCCGATCGCCGAGGCGGTTGATTACATGAAGTACATGGCGAAGAAGTCCTACCTCAAGAAGGGTATGGACGTCGTTGAGCTCAACTACAAGGCGATCGACGCCGGCGTTGATGCGATCCACGAGGTCGTGATCCCCGCTGATTGGGCTACCGCAAACGACGGTGACGCCAAGGAGATCGCAACCGGCAAGCGCGCTGACCTCGTTGATTTCGTCAACGATATCGTCATCCCCGTCGGTAAGATGCAGGGTGACTCGCTCCCCGTTTCGGCGTTCACCAAGTACGTCGACGGAACCTTCCCGCAGGGCTCGGCTGCATACGAGAAGCGCGGCGTTGCCGTTGACGTTCCCGTATGGCACGCAGAGAACTGCATCCAGTGTAACAACTGCGCGTACGTTTGCCCGCACGCCTGCATCCGTCCCTTCGCAATGAACGCGGACGAGGCTGCAAACGCACCCGCTGAGACCAAGTTCACCGCCAAGATGATCGGTAAGGGCTGCGAGTCCTTCAAGTACACCATGGCGATCAGCCCCCTTGACTGTATGGGTTGTACCCTCTGCGTCAAGGCTTGCCCTGTGACCGCAAAGGCAATCAAGGACGGAACCGGCAAGCTCGCAATCGAGATGACGAGCCAGGAGAGCCAGCTCGATCAGCAGAAGGTCTTCGATTACGCCGTTGCAAACGTCTCCTCGAAGGAGCTGCCCTTCGCCGTTGAGTCGGTTAAGGGAAGCCAGTTCGAGCAGCCGCTGCTCGAGTTCTCGGGCTCCTGCGCAGGCTGTGCAGAGACCTCGTACGCTCGTCTGATCACTCAGCTCTTCGGCGAGAGAATGTATATCTCGAACGCAACCGGATGCTCGTCCATCTGGGGCGGCTCGGCTCCCGCTACTCCTTACACTGTCAACCGTGAGAGCGGCTTTGGTCCTGCATGGGGCAACTCGCTCTTCGAGGACAACGCTGAGCACGGTCTTGGTATCCACCTCGGACAGAAGACGATCCGCAACCGCCTGATCGGCTACGTTGAGGAGCTTTCCGCAAAGATCGAGGATGCCGACAAGAAGGCGATCGTTGACGAGTACCTTGCAACCAAGGACAACGGCAAGCTGAACGGCGAGGCAACCAAGAAGCTCGTTGCTATGCTCGAGGCTTGCGACTGCGACTGCGAGCTGAAGAACAAGATCCTTAGAGAGAAGGCATACCTCTCGAAGAAGTCGGTCTGGATCTTCGGCGGCGACGGATGGGCATACGATATCGGCTTCGGCGGACTTGATCACGTCATCGCATCCGGCGAGGACGTCAACATCATGGTCTTCGATACCGAGGTCTACTCCAACACCGGCGGACAGGCATCGAAGGCATCCAACGTCGGTCAGGTTGCTCAGTTCGCGGCAGCAGGTAAGGCAATCGGCAAGAAGGATCTTGCTCAGATCGCTATGTCCTACGGCTACGTTTACGTTGCACAGATCGCGATGGGCGCAGATCCCGCTCAGACCGTCAAGGCAATCGCCGAGGCAGAGGCTTATCCCGGACCCTCGATCATCATCGGCTATGCTCCCTGCGAGATGCACAGCATCAAGGGCGGTATGGCAAACTGCCAGGCAGAGATGAAGAAGGCAGTCGAGGCAGGCTACTGGAATCTGTTCCGTTACAATCCTCAGCTCAAGGCAGAGGGCAAGAATCCCTTCTCGCTTGACAGCAAGGAGCCGACCGCAGACTACCAGGCATTCATCATGGGCGAGGCTCGCTATGCACGTCTTGCTCAGGCATTCCCCGAGAGAGCAAAGGATCTCTTTGCTAAGGCAGAGGCGAATGCAAAGGCGAAGTACGAGCGTCTGAAGAAGCTCGGCGACTTCTACGCATAATCTACGCATAATTTCCCTTAGCGCGGTTGTCCATCTCGGACAACCGCGCTAAATTCGTCTTCGACGGATAAAATCCACCTGTGGTGGATGAAATCGCTTGCGCGATGAAATCCTTGCGGTGCTCGGATGAAATCCGTCTTCGACGGATGAAACCCTGCTACGCAGGGTTGTTTTCAGGGCGTTATTTTGATATCATGATATCATGATATCAAAATAGAGTGAAGAGTGAAGAGTGAAGA
>JAFYMH010000006.1 GCA_017556685.1 Clostridia bacterium
CCTACATCGAGATCGACGGAAAGTACTACTACACCGAAGCCACCACCTCCTCGATCTATGAGGCTGCGGTTGCTACCTACAAGGCAAATGCAGAGGATGCAAACGCCGATGCGGTCCGCGCTTACATTGATGCGGTCGTTGTTATCGAAAACGGTGCGCAGACCCTTCCCTACAGCGGCTATGAGCACGCACTTCGGGCAACGGTGAGCGGCAATACTCTGACAATCTCTGCAAAGGACGGCTCCTCACTCTCGGCAAATGATCTCAAGACGGTCATCCTTGACGGCGTTATTTTCACAGGCGGCTGGAAGGTCTCGGGGAAAAATCTCACGGCAACCCTTCCCACGTCTCTTGATGCGACCGCAACCGACGAGAAGCAGCTGAACTGGGCACTTGACGACGATACCAACCTAAGCTTCTCATGTCCCGATCCCGAATGGGACAGATGGGATAACGGCGCCGATATCATGACGGCGACCAACTCGCTTCTCTACCTTACCTATGAGCTTCGCAACTGCTATAACAACAGCACCTATTACGATGCTTGCCTGACCCGCATTCTTGAGCAGCTTCGCTATCTCATCAACGAGGATAACTACGCTACCCCCTTCTTTGACCTCGACGCAAACTGGCCGTATTGCAACCTGACCGCTGCGATCGCGCTCTGCAAGGATACGCCTGCTATCTGGAACAGCCTGACCAAAGACGAAAGGGCGCGGTACGATCTCATCATGGAGTGCTTTGCCTACATTTGCGCGCTCGGAACCGACGATGACAACGACTACCGGACCGGCCCCCTTCTGGGCGGAAATTACGCAAAGAGCTGGAACCCGAACTACCGCCTTGCCAACGTCACCCCGATGATCTTCGTCGCAGACTATTTCGGAGGCGCCGATGCGGTAGATAAGCTTCTCCTTGCCTTCGACTACGATAGCGTGATTGCTCGCATGAAGGCGTACGGCTTCGATCGTTCCTATAACGCCTGGACGACAGCAACGCCAGCCGGCAAGCCCACAATTAGGGAGATCATGATGAACGGCGGCAAGGCTTACCTTCCAGACGACAAATGGCTACCCTCGGGTGGCTCGGGTAAGGGCGTCCGCACCACCTATACCTACAACGGATACCGTCTTGATCAGCCGGGCAAGATCCTCGCCTCGCTCTTCGAATACAACTATTCGGGCGGAGCGGTCATCAGCGAAAAGAAAAACTCGTCTCTTGAAGCCTATATCGACGGCGGCCTGATCTCTCCCTACCAGGGTCAGCTTGGTATGATGCTTGAGTTTGGCAAGAGCGACCGCTCCTCTGCCGAATACTGCATGCACGATTTCGTCATGGTGGTTGCAATTCTGATGGTAACAGAGGAGCTTGATATCTACGATCCGCTTGATGCAGAAAACCTCGATCTCTTCCGCCTCGTCTGGGTCGGAAATCAGGATTTCATGTACAAGTACGAGATGGGATATATGTCTTACGCCAACGACAAGTCCCAGGGGATCGTCAAGGAGAGCACGGCAAAGGGATACATGCTCATGAAGGCATGGTGGAACGATCGGTACGGCGATCCGACCTATACGATTTCCTTCCCGTACGGCTCCTAAAACAAAATTCTTCTTATATGCTTTGGTACTGACTTGAAGCAATTCAAGTCAGTACCTTTTTTATGATTGCACCGCACTTGCTTCGATATTTTCAAAACGTATTGACAAACCAAAAAAATCATGATAGAATACTTGAGGAAATGCTGGTGTGGCTCAATGGCAGAGCAGCTGATTTGTAATCAGCAGGTTGTTGGTTCGACTCCGATCACCAGCTCCAGGGGGAATTCCCGAGCGGCCAAAGGGGGCAGACTGTAAATCTGTTGTCACTGACTTCGGTGGTCCGAATCCACCATCTCCCACCAAAAATCCTCATTCGAAAGAATGAGGATTTTTACTTTTTGATGATAAAAAATATATATTATAAATTGACATAATTCGTCAGTCGTGATATACTTAAGCAATAAATGAATTTACATTTGAGGTTATAAAATGAAAG
>JAFYMH010000089.1 GCA_017556685.1 Clostridia bacterium
ATGATATCATGATATCAAAATTGGAAAAGGCAATGAGAGAAACGAGTGCAGAAGGGGGCAGAGTATGAACAACACGCAGACGCCGACCGAGGAGAAGGTCATGATCCCGGTGCGAGTTCCGAAGGAGGTCTATCGCACGATGATGGATATGATCCATCGCAAAAAGGAGGACGATCGGGGCTACAGCATGAATCAGTATCTGACCGATCTGATCGAAGCGGATCTATTCCGTAAAAAGAGATAAGCCGCCCATAGCAAGCCGAGCTCTCGCATCAAACGGTGCGAGAGCTCGTTTTTTTGTTTCGTTTTCCGTGTCTTATTTTGGCTTGAGTTCATTTGATATCATGATATCATGATATCAAAAAATGAAGGGTCGGGAAGGACGGGTTGTGCCTTTCTATCGGTTTTTGCGGTACTTTTGAAGTGCTCAAAGCGGGGATATGAGTTGAATTTTGAAATGAGGGGAGCCGGGAGGCGGAATGTGGAAGGGGAAAAAGAGAAGGGGAAAAGGGGTGTTCGGGTGAAACGAGAGCAGATCGGGCGGACACAGCAGCGAAGCATCGATTCCCTTTTGACAGGCTTCGGCAAGGTGCGGGGAAGCTTTTACGGGGCAGCCGGATGATGTTCATTATGATATCATGATATCATGATATCAAAATAGAACAGAAAAAAAGAGCGGTTTTCGAGCTGTAATTTAATCGTTCGTCGTTCATCGTTCGTCGCTTATCGTTCATGAAAAAAATCCCCGAAGGGCTTTCGTCCTTCGGGAAAAGCTTGAAAAATTAAAACGGGGCTTCTTTTTTGGTGCCACTACAATGCCTGAGCACGGTACGCTTGATCTCCTCTAAAAGACGAAGGTCCTCGTCGGTCACCGTTTCGAACAGCTCCAGCTCCAGTAAATACCGAGGGTCCAGACGTAGGATCTGGCAGATGCGACGAAGCTGCATAAGGCTCGGCTCCTGCACGCCGCGCTCGATCTTCGAATAGTTCGATTGATTCATCGGAATCAGCCTTGCCATATCGCTTTGCAAAATATCCATGTCCTCTCTGGCGTTGCGGATCTTTTCTCCGATTTGCATGGAACCACCTCCTTTTCGAAATTATTATAGCATTTTTAACTAAAACTATTGACAAAATGTTAAAATAGGCATATAATAGTCTTCGGTAGTTATTGTTTAACTACGGAAGTCAAAAAAGAAAAAGGAGAACAACTTATGGAAAACGAAGCTATGCAAAGCATTTTCCCAGAGGATTTTCGATTGCGGCGCCGGTACTTGGAATGATGATATCATGATATCATAAAATGAAGGGGCGGGAAGGACGGTTTGTGCAAAACGTCGGTTTTGGGGGTTCTTTTGCGCCTGATTTTGGACGTTTATTAAGTTTTTTTCCAATTTAACTTGCATTTCCCTCGGCTTTGTCATATAATAAAGGTGCCAAACCAATCGAATACGCGACGGATAGTGCTCTTTGCTGACAAGGGGTGAACTATACCCTTTTGTCGTTCCCATTTGGACGAATTTGATAAAAATGCAAATTCCGATCCGAGTGGGCGCGGCTCTGTTCTATGCGTTTGCGTTACATAGGGATTGGTTTGGCGACTATCGGAGTTTGCGTTTTTTGACGCCGGCTTCGGTTGGCGTCTTTTTTTTTATTTTTTACTTTGGGAGGAAAATCATGAAGAAGCTTGCAGCAATTTGTTTGATCTTGACCTTGCTCCTTGCCGTTTTGGGGCTTGCATCCTGCGCAAAGGCGCCGACGGTAGAGATCAGCGACGACGGCTACTGGGTCATCAACGGCGAAAAGACCGACGTGAAGGCTCAGGGCGAAAAGGGCGATACCGGACCGCAGGGCGCACAGGGCGAAAAGGGCGAGGCCGGCGCCAACGGCTCGACGCCGACGATCGGCACGAACGGAAATTGGTACGTTGGTGGAATGGATACCGGCGTATCCGCCACCGGTCCCCAGGGACCGCAGGGCGAAAAGGGCGATACCGGCGCAACGGGTGCGACGGGACCCCAGGGACCCCAGGGACCTCAGGGGCCTCAGGGGCCCCAGGGCGGATCTTCTCTCGGCGGGGATGAGCAAGGGCTTTTCTTCTTCCTCAAGGACGACGGCACCTATGCCGTTGAGATCGGCGGTGCCAAGTACCTGTCGGAAATTGAGATCCCCGCAACCTATCGCGGAAGACCGGTCACCGAGGTGGGCGATTTTAACGGTCGAGGAATGGAGCTTCCGAACGATATTCTGACGAGCGTTGTGATTCCCGACAGTGTCACTGTGATCGGGAACGGCGCGTTTTTGAACTGCACGAGCCTTCTGAGCGTGACGCTCGGGGAGGGCGTGGAGTACATTGCTGTCGGTGCCTTTGCAGGCTGCACGAGCCTTGAGTAAATCACCATTCCCGATAGCGTCTGGGCGATCGGTGAACTCGCGTTTTATGAGTGCAACCTACTCACGAGCGTCACGATCGGAGAGGGCTTGCTTTATATCGGCGACGGAGCGTTCTTCGATTGCTACGAGCTTTCGACCATCACGTATGCCGGAACTCGGGCAGAGTGGAATGACATCACAAAGGGCGAGGACTGGGACTACGGAACCGACGGTTATCGGATCATTTTCCTTGGCGACGGCACTTCCTCGGAGCCCGGGCAGGGTTCGGCTCCGGCACCCGAGATCGATCCCAATCTGCTTAACGCTTCGCTTAACAAGTACGAGTATCCGATGGAGAACGTGCTTCCCGCGGAGGGAACCATCCTTGACGTCAACGGGAGATACGAGATCGCCGGCGGCAAGTACCTGGTTGCGATGATCAATATCGAAGGCTGTGTCTTTGACAAGGTGCATCTCGTTGCAAACGATAGCGGCTATGAGCTGAAGTGGTGCTTTTTGACCGAGATGCCCACGCTCGACGAGGTCGCTCCCTTCTGCGATGGCTACACGAAGATGGTTGGTGCTCAAAACCCCTATGCCGACGAGGTGACTATCATCATTCCCGAGGATGCAAACATTCTCGTCGTGTACTATCAGGGCTGGTGGAACCATAACGGAAACGCCCCTGATCCGCATTGCCCCAGCGCGATCACCTTCTTTAAGGGCGACTCCTCAGAGTATCCCGCGCCGGAGCCTGAGCGGGGTTCGCTTTCGGTGCCCGAGATCGATCCCAATCTGCTTGACGATTCGCTTGACTCGTACGCATATCCGCTGGAAACCATCGAGCCTGCCGAGGGCTGCATCACCTATTACTATAAGGATATCTACGGATGGACAGACGATGAGTATACCTCGACCCCCGCGGCTCATATGTACGTTGTCAGCGACGAGTACTCGGATTACCTCATCGCCTTCATCAATATCGAGGGTACCGTATTCAACGCGATCCAGGTCACCGGAAACGAGGCAAGATATATGGGCTGGTTCTGGCTCGATGAAATGCCTGCGCTCGGTGAGAGGGTCGATTATGCCGGCTCCATGCTGGGCATTCACGAGAGCTCTCGCGGCGCCGGAGTTCAGACCGGAAGGGTCTACATCCAGGGGAACGCCAAGATCCTTGCCGTCGTCTATCAGAGGCCTGCTTCGAACGGATACGGCACCGAGAACGTTTTGCCCGAAGAAATTCTCTTTGTGAAATAAGCCCCCATCCCTGCACACGCTTGTTCGCAAAGCAAAAGCAAGGACGGTCCCCCGGATTTCCCGGGTCCGTCCTTGCTATTTTGATATCATGATATCATGATATCAAAATAGAGTGAA
>JAFYMH010000090.1 GCA_017556685.1 Clostridia bacterium
ATGCGCCTGAATCCCCACGGCGATGCCTCGATCTACGAGACCCTTGTCCGTCTTACAAGAGGTCACGATGCGCTCCTTCATCCCTTTATCGACTCAAAGGGCTCCTTTGGCAAGCAATACAGCCGAGATATGGCGTATGCCGCATCGCGTTATACCGAGGTGCGACTTGATCCAATCTGCAACGAGCTTTTTTCAGGGATCGAAAAAGGAAGCGTCGAGCTTGTTCCAAACTATGACAACACGACGACAGAGCCGACTCTTTTGCCGACAACCTTTCCGAACATTCTCGTTTCACCGAACCTCGGAATTGCTGTCGGAATGGCGTGCTCGATCTGTTCCTTCAATCTCGCCGAGGTTTGTGACGGCGCAATCGCACTTCTGAAGAATCCGAACGTAACGCTTGACAGGATCCTTGATCTGATCAAGGCGCCCGACTTCTCGGGCGGCGGTATCCTGATCTACGATCGCGAGAAAATGCGGGATATTTACGCAAGCGGTGTCGGCTCGATCCGCCTGCGCGCACGCTACCGCTACGATAAGGAAGAGAACTCGATCGATATTCTTCAGATTCCTTATTCGACGAGCATTGAGGCGATCATCAAGAAGATCACAGATCTGATCAAGGAAGGCAAGCTTCGAGAGATCACGGATATCCGCGATGCGATCGATCTCAGCGGCTTCCGCTTAACGATCGATCTCCGACGCGGAACCGACCCCGAGCGCCTGATGGAGAAGCTTTACTGCCTGACTCCTCTTGAGGATACCTTTGACTGCAACTTCAATATTCTGGTCAACGGATCCCCACGTCAGCTCGGCGTGCTCGACATTCTGAAGGAATGGGTTGCCTTCCGAGTGGATTGTATTCGCAGAGAGTTAAGATACGATCTCACAAAGAAGCAGGACAAGCTTCATCTTTTGCTTGGTCTTGGCTCGATCCTGCTGGATATCGATAAGGCGATCCGCATCATCCGCAATACCGAGGATGAGAAAATGGTCGTTCCCAACCTGATGAATGCTTTTTCTCTGTCCGAAAAGCAGGCCGAATATATTGCCGACATCAAGCTCCGTCATCTTAACCGCGAATATATCCGAAATCGCGTTGAGGAGATCGCAGGGCTCGAAAAGGAGATCGCCGAGCTTGACGAGATCATTCGGGACGACATCAAGATCCGCGCAAGGATCGCCTCGGATCTTCAGGCGATCAAAAAGCGTTATCCCTCGGCAAGACGCACGCAGATCATCTCATCCGACGAGATCGGTGAGACCGATCGTTCGCTTCTCGTCGACGATTATCCCGTTCGCCTTCTGATGACAAAGCAAGGATATTTCAAAAAGCTTTCCATGCAGGCGGCACGTACCGAGGAGCAAAAGACGAAGGATGGGGATGAGATCGTTTTGGCTCTCGACGGCAGTAATGCTGATTCGATCATTTTCCTGACCGACCGAGCCCGACTCTATACCGCAAGGCTTTCGGATTTTGAGACCTCTCGCCCCTCTCTTCTCGGCGAATATCTTTGTGCCAAGCTTTCGATGGAAAAAAGCGAGCTGCCGATTGCTATGGCGCTTCTTCCCGCCAACACGGAGGATACCGATGCCGTCGTCGCCTTTGCTGACGGTAGCGCGGTCAAATACTCCTTAGACGACATACGCGCGCACACAAGGCGCATGAAGCTTCTTCCCGCCGTCAAGCTTGCGCCGATGCCCGTTTCGATCGCAACCGTCTCCCAAAAGGCTCCCGACCTCATCTTCACAACGAGCGAGGAGCGCTATGCAACCGTTTCCGCCGCTCTCATCGAGCGCTCGGATGCGTCGCATCTTAACGTCATCGACGTTCTTCAGCTTAAGCGCGGTGTAAGTCTTCTCTCGGCGCTCTCCGATCCCCCCGAAGGAATATCCGACCCCGAGCTTTACAGAAGACGAACCTTACCGGCGCTTGCGCTTTCTCGAAAACAGTAAAAAACGGCGCAGACCCTATTATATGGGGCTGCGCCGTTTTTTGTATTTGCGTGTCAATCAAAGAAGCTTCATCCAAAGTGCGACGAGCGGCATCGTTCCGACCGAAAGAATGGTTGAAACCGAAACGAGCTTTGCCGCGTAACGTGTGTTTCCGCCGAATTTCTCCGCAAACATGGAGGTTGCCGTTGCCCCGGGCGTTGAGGCGCAGATGAAAATGGCGCTTGCCGCAACCGGATCGTTATATCCGCAAAGCGATGCGAGCTTGAGAAAGAAGAAGCAAGCGCTCGGGATGAGCAGCATACGCACGAAAATGAACTCGTAAAGATAAAAATCCCGAAAGAAGCCTGTGAGTTTAAGATCTGCAAGACCGAAGCCGATGATAAACATCGAAAGGGGCGCAACGAGACTGTTTAGGATCGAGAGGTAGGAGATCGGAAGCGGGGGAAGATAGGTAGCGACCGAGGTGAAAAGACAGATAAGCCCGATGGCGGTCGAAACCGTCGCGGGATTGATAAACGCCTTGCGAAGGGAGATATATCTTTTGTCCTTCGTAAAAATATAGCACCCGAGAGTCCAGACGAAAATATTGAAAAAAACGATGTAAAAGGTGGCAAAAAGAACCGCCTCGTCGCCAAACAGCGCCTTGATCAGAGGAATCCCCATGTAGCCTGCGTTGGTAAAGACCGTTGAGAAGCGAAGCACGCTCTGAATATCTGCCCCTGCGCGTCTGTAAAGAAGGCGGGATACGAAAAAGAAGAAGACGTGCAAGAGAAGACAAATTAAGGCAACGATCGCGGCGCGAAGCATCAGACGTCCGTCAAATTTACGCATAAAAGAGACGATGATCATTGCAGGGGTGGCAACGTAAAGAACGACGTTTGAAAGCCCGACGGCGAAATCTCCCTTCACGAGGCCGGCCTTTTTGAGGATAACGCCCGGGATCACAAGCAAAACCAAAAGCAAAACCTGCTGAAACAGTATCAATACATCGATCAAGATAACGCCTCCAAAATCACTCTCATATCATTTTCAAAACGGCTACATTATACTACCATTCCCGAAATTATGCAAGTATAAACCAAGAAAAATAATGCCGAAATTCAAGCATAACATTTTTTGAGAATTGTGTAAAAAAACTATTGACAATCTAAAACCTTTCATGCTATAATATTCTGACGCTTGCGAAAGGCTCAAGTGCGTATGCCGCCTTATGCAGCGATTTTTAGAGAAAGAGAGGTGCTTTTCGTGTTCGCAATTTTTGAAACCGGTGGAAAGCAGTACAAGGTATCTGAAGGCGACGTCATTAAGGTTGAGAAGCTTGCAGTCGTTGCCGGAGAGACGATCACGTTCTCCAAGGTCCTTGCAGTCGGTGCCGACAGCGTTACTGTCGGAGCTCCTTACGTTGACGGAGCATCGGTTGTCGCCGACGTAGTCGAGTGCGGCAAGTCGAAGAAGATCTACGTCTTCCGTTATAAGGCAAAGAAGAACGAGAAGAAGAAGATCGGTCACAGACAGAGCTACACCAAGGTACAGATCAAGAAGATCGAGTGCTGAAATGACCAAGGTTATCTTTTATAAGTCCGGTGGAATTTTCTACGGATTCGAGGAGCAGGGACATACCGGCTACGGAGAGGAAGGAAACGACGTTCTTTGTGCCGCTCTTTCGTCCATGACGATGCTCCTGATTAACGCGATCGAGGTTTCTTTTGCGTGTGACGTAAATTACACGATAAATGAGAAGACCACCGATATTCGCGTCATTGCGCGATCTGCTCTTCCGTCCTATGAAAAGGACGAAAAGAAGCAATTCGCCGTATCCGGGCTTATCTCCGCTTACTATTTCCAGCTCATGGATCTGCTTGAGGAATATTACGATTTCCTCGACGTAGAAGCAGTCGAGCGTGACCCGGAGGCGTAAGCATCCAATGATTTATGGAGGTAAAAAAATGCTCAAGCTCAGTTTACAGTTCTTTGCTCATAAGAAGGGCGTTGGCTCTACGAGAAACGGCCGTGACAGCGAGTCCAAGCGTCTCGGTGTTAAGAGAGCAGATGGGCAGGCGGTTGTCGCCGGTAATATCCTTGTCAGACAGCGCGGGACCAAGATTCATCCCGGTGTTAACGTCGGACGCGGATCGGACGATACGCTTTTTGCTCTGACCGACGGTTTCGTAAAGTTCGAGACCTCGAGAGACCGCAAGCGTGTCAGCGTTTACGCTGAGAAGTAAAAAGCTTACCGTTGTGTTCATAGAGCGTCCTCGCTCGTATGAGCACAACGGCTTTTTCTAACACCACCAAAGGAGTTTTCGTGCTATGGCAATTCTCGTAACCGGCGGTACCGGATACATCGGATCTCATACGGCGATCGAGCTGATCAAGGAAGGCTATGAGGTCATCGTCGTTGACAACCTGATCAACAGCAAGGCAAGCTCTCTGCTTCGCATTGAGGAGATAACGGGTAAGCGTCCGGAGTTTTACGAAATCGATATGCTTAACCGTGACGCTCTGTTTTCGGTTTTCGAGCAGAACAAGATTGATGCCGTCATCCATTTTGCAGGTCTTAAGGCGGTCGGTGAGTCTGTCTCCGCCCCCTTGCTTTACTATCAGAACAACCTTCAAAGCACCTTGAATCTGCTTGACGCAATGGTTGCATTTTCTTGCAACTGCATCGTCTTCAGTAGCTCCGCGACGGTTTACGGACGTCCTGAAACTGTTCCGATCCGCGAGGATTTTCCGCTCTCTGCCACCAACCCTTACGGGCAGACCAAGCTCATGATCGAGCAGATCCTAAGAGATACGGCGCACGCCTTTCCGAAGCTTTCGGTTTCGATCCTTCGTTATTTCAACCCCATCGGAGCGCACGAAAGCGGTCTGATCGGAGAGGACCCGAAGGGAATTCCGAACAACCTGGTCCCGTACGTTGCGAAGGTTGCCGCAGGGCAGCTTGAGCGTCTGCACGTGTTCGGGGACGATTATCCGACCCCCGACGGCACAGGCGTACGTGATTATATCCACGTCGTTGATCTTGCACGTGCGCATATTGCCGCACTTCGCCGCGCAGAAAAGGTCTCTGGTGCCGAATGCTTCAATATCGGTACGGGCAACGGATATTCGGTCCTTGAGATCGTCAAGGCGTACGAGGCTGCCTCCGGCGTTAAGATCCCGTATCAGATCGACCCGCGCCGTCCCGGCGACATTGCGGTCTGCTATGCCGATCCGACCAAAGCTCGTGAGGTGCTCGGATGGGAAGCAGAGTACGATCTTCAGAAAATGTGTGAGGACACCTACCGTTGGCAGAGCAAAAATCCCGAGGGACTGCCAATGATCTATCCCGAGAATTTTCCGCCCAAAAAGGCGTAATGAGTAGGAAGCCGAAGGCAGCTTGCCTTCGGCTTCCTACTCATTTATGATCCTTTTGATCGCCGTATAAAATTCGTCAAGCTCTCGCGCCGAGTTTGTGATCCCGAAGCTGACGCGAAGAGCACCGCTTGAGAGACCGATCTGCGACGCGTGCGCCAGGGGCGCGCAATGAAAGCCCCCGCGGGTGCAGATCCCGTATTTGTCAAGCTCATCCGCAAGATATTCGGACGGATAGCGCGGATGAGAAAACGAAAGCAGGCTCCATGAGTAGTCTTCATTTCCATAAACCTTGATCTCCCTTAGGCTTGAAAGCATCTCGCGGCATCGAAGCAAAAGCCATCTCTCGTGCGCCTCTATCTCAGAAAGC
>JAFYMH010000091.1 GCA_017556685.1 Clostridia bacterium
CGCCTCTCCTCGGGCACGAGCGGCAGACCTGCCGCCGCCGCCATCTCAATGACGGCAAGGGCGCGACCCGGGATCACCGCATACTCGGCACGCACCGTCGCGCCGAGCGGTCCCCTGACGTCAAGCGCGATCCTCTCGCCGTCGCACGCCTCGCAGATGGCGTCGACCGTTCCCTCTCCGCCGTCGGCAAGCGCCGAGATCTCGACCTCGGCGTCGGGCATCGCCCGCAAAATTCCCTGCCGTGCCGCCTCTCCCGCAGCCGTGCTTGAAAGACTCCCCTTAAAGGAGTCGATGGCAACGATCACTTTCATTTTACTGCTCTCCTTAGCTGTATCGGTATTGCCTCTATTATAGCATCTGTTGCCCTCTCTGTCAAGATTTCCTCACTCCCCCGCGCCCTTTGCTTTTTTTATGACTTTTTCCCGACAAAATCCGCAAAGCAAGGCAACTTTTCCCTTGACAGACGCCGCCTTCTATTGTATAATAATAGAAGACTACAAAGGAGGATTCTCTATGCTTTCAAACTTTCAGATCAAGCCCCCGTTCTTCGAGGTAGGCCCGAAGGCGATCATCTGGGGAGAGGCGATGCTAAAGCTCGCGAAGGTCATCGACAAGACCGCGATGAAGTACGATCTTGACGTCATCGTGACCCCTCAGTACACCGACATTAAGCTCCTTGCCGACAACACCGAGCGTATTCTCGTTTTCGCCCAGCACATGGACGCGCTCGTCCCTGGCAGAGGACTCGGAAGCGTGCTTCCCGAGGCGGTCAAGGCGGCAGGCGCGAAGGGCGTTATGCTCAACCATGCCGAAAAGCCCCTCGATATGGAAGCGCTTGAGAGGACCATCCGCCGCGCCGACGAGGTCGGACTTGCCACCATCGTTTGCGCCGATACCGTCGAGGACGTCAAGAGGATCGCACATATGGCGCCGAACCTCATCGTTGCCGAGCCGACCGAGCTGATCGGAACCGGCACGACCAGCGACTCGAACTACGTCGTTGAAACGATCAAGACGGTTCGCGAGATCAACCCCGACATCATGGTTCTTCAGGGTGCCGGCATCTCAAACGGCAAGGACGTTTACGATACCATCAAGCTCGGCGCCGAGGCGACCGGCTCGACCAGCGGTATTCTCAAGGCACAGGATCCCTATGCGATGGTGGAGGAGATGCTCTACAACCTTCGCCGCGCCTGGGACGAGCTGCATCCGTGAGGTGTGCCGTGAAAAAGGAAAGCCTGCTTGCCGCACGCGCGGCTTATGAGATCGAGGCAGAGTGCCTTCGCACGATGCTCGACCATTTCGATGAGGACGCCTTCTCCCGAGCCGTATCTCTGCTTGCCTCTGCCGAGCGCATCGGTACCTCGGGCTGCGGCCATTCGGGCATCCTCTGTCAGCACCTTGCCCATCTTCTCTGCTGCATCGAGCGCCCCGCAAGATTCGTTTCGCCCGCCGAGGCGGTGCACGGCGGTATGGGCTTTTTGCAGAAGGGGGACGTCATGGTCCTCGCCTCTCGGGGCGGTAAGACCGCCGAGCTTCTGCCGATCCTTGAGATCTGCAAGCGTAAGGGAGTTTCGGTCATCACCGTGACCGAGAATCTCGAGTCGCCCCTGGCGATTGATGCCGACGTCGTGCTAAAGCAGTACGTCAACCGCGAGACCGATAAGTACAATTCGCAGGGAACGACATCGTCGACCGCCCTCTGCATGATCTTCCACGCCCTGCAGACCGCTCTGATCGAGGAGACCGATTACAAAAACGAGCAGTTTGCCGTTATCCATCCGGGCGGTGCCGTCGGCGCGCGCCTGAACGCCAAGAAGAACTAAAAAAATAAAAATAAATCAACATAAAAGGAGACACGTCATGGAATTCAAGGTTTATCAAAAGGAAATTGAGCTGCAGTCGAGAGGCTGGATCCCCACCTTCCACGATATTTCGAAGGAGGTCAGAGAGATCGTTGAGGCATCGGGCATCCAGAACGGAACCGTTGCCATCGTTTCGCACCACACCACCTGCTCGGTCATGGTTCAGGAGTGCTCGCACGATATCGATTCCTTCGATCTCGAGTTTCTTCAGCACGATCTGCTCGACATCATGCGCAAGATGATCCCCGACTTTGCCGAGGAGCATCAGTACCGCCATCCCGGCCCGATCCATGCCCAGTTCGGCAGATACGTCAACGAGCCCGGCGACTATTCCTCGATGAACACCGACGGACATCTTCGCTCCTGCTTCTTCGGCAGAAGCGAGACCATGACCATCAAGGACGGTAAGATCGACGGCGGCCTCTTTGCGCACGTCTACTTCATCGACTGGGACCACGTCTGCGCAAGAAGACGTCAGGTCAACGTGACCGTCATGGGTACCACCGAGGAGGTCGGCGACAGAAAGTTCAACGACGGTAAGGTCATCGACACCCGTCATAAGTTCACCGACGAGGAGAAGGCGTACGATATCCACTTTGACCTTCAGCAGAAGAGATAAGATGAATTTTCTTGGAATCGACGTCGGTACCACCTCGGTCAAGACCACGCTCTTTGACGGCGAGCTCTCGCCGATCGTCTCGCTGACGGCGGATTATACCCTCACGTCCTCGGGCGACAGAGTCGAGTTTGACGCCGAGCGGTACTTCGAGATTATTCGCGGTGAGATCGAGAAGATCGAGCGCGAGCATAAGATCGACGCCCTTGCGATCGATACGCAGTGCGAAACGCTGATCCTGACCGACGAGGCGGGGACCCCTCTTTACCCCGCCATCGTCTGGCTCGACAACCGCGCAACGAAGGAGGCCGAGCAGATCGAGGCGAAATTCGGCAAGAAGCGGGTCTACGAGGTGACGGGTCAGCCCGAGATCACGGCGACCTGGCCCGCCGCAAAGCTCCTTTGGATGCGGCAAAACGAGCCCGAGATCTTCTCGCGCGTAAAGCGCATCTTCCTCCTTGAAGATTGGCTGCTCTTTAAGATGACGGGGAAATTCGTCACCGAGCGGACCCTGCAATCCTCGACCATCTATTTCAATATCCATACGGGCGAGTACTGGGACGAGATGCTTGATTTCATCGGCGTCTCGCGCGAGATGCTCCCGACCCTTTTCGGCAGTGCCGAGCAGATCGGCGAGTACCGCGGCGCCAGGGTCGTCACGGGCGCGATCGATCAGATCGCCGGTGCCATCGGTGCCGGGGTCGTCAAAAAGGGACTTGTCAGCGTGATGACCGGAACGACCATGGTGCTCTTTATGCCGAGCGACGAGGTTCCCCCCTACGATGAGGCGAGCATCGTTCCCTGCCATTACAATTACGACGGCAAGTACTGCCTGCTCTCCTGGACCCCGACGGCGGGCATGGCGCTCAAGTGGTTCAAAAACGCCCTTTGCGAGTCCTTCTCGTTCAGAGATCTTGACGCGCTTGCCGAGGCGGTCCCCGCCGGAAGCGCGGGCGTTACCTTCCTGCCCTATCTCTGCGGCTCAACCATGCCGAAGTACAACCCCGAGGCAAGGGGAAGCTTCACCGGGCTTACCACCGAGCATACGAGAGGGCACTTCGTGCGTGCCGTAATGGAGTCGGTTGCCTCGATGCTGAGAGCCAACCTCGAGTACCTCGGACTTGGGACCGAGGAGATCCGCGCAATGGGCGGCGGCGCACAGAGCCCCCTTTGGTGCCAGATGAAGGCAGACATGACCGGCAAGCGCCTTGTGACCCTGAAGAACAAGGAAACCGCATGCCTCGGCTCCGCCATTTTGGCGGCGGTCGGCGTCGGGTACTTTGACTCGGTCGAGCAGGCGGCAGAGCGGGTCGAGCCCGACCGCGTCTTTCTGCCGGGCGAGACCGACTATACCGAGTGCTACGAGCGCTATCTCAGCTACGATAAGCTTCTCAATAACTGAAAAAAGAGGTAAAGAATATGGCAAAGATCGGATTCGTCGGCTTTGGAGAGGTCAATACCCCCGTCGACGTTATCATCAGAAAATGCAGTGCCGCCAAGGCGGCGCTTGAGGGCGAGGGGCTCGAGCTCGTTTCGGTCTTCCCCGTCGCCGACGATTACGAGGAAACTCAGGTAAACGATGCCGTTGCCGCTCTCAAAAAGGAGTCTTTTGACGCGCTCGTCGTCTGCGTTGCGGGCTGGATTCCCACCCACGCCGTCGTTAAGGTCACCGAGCATTTCCGCCACCTGCCGATGGTCCTTTGGGGACTTGCCGGCTGGTATGAGGGCGATCGCCTTGTCACCACCGCCGATCAGGCAGGCACGACGGGTCTTCGCGCTACCTTCGAGGGGCTCGGGTACACCTTTAAGTACGTCTACGATATCATCGGCAAGAAGACGAGAAGCGACGTTGTCGCCTCGTATTGCCGTGCGGCGATCGCCGCTAAGCAGCTGCTCGTCGATAAGGTCGGCATGGCAGGCTACCGCGACATGAACCTTTACGGTACGCTCTACGACGGACTTTCTCTCAAAAAGACGACCGGCGTTGAGATTGAGACCTTTGAGATGCTCGAGATCCAGCAGAGATACGATGCGCTCACCGAGGATGCCAAGCGCGAGATCGTAAACAACCGCATCCTGAAGTGGAACTTCCTCAAGGCGGCCAACGACGACGCCATGATGAAGGCGGCAGGCTACTATCTCGCCGTCAAGGCGATCGCCGACGAGCGCGGCTACAAGGCGATCTCGCTCAAGGACGTCGACGGCATGAAGAAGCTCTGCGGCTTCCCCCCTGCCCCGATCTTCATGCTTCTCTCCGAGGACGGATATACCACCGTTCCCGAGAACGATTCGCTCGGCGCGGTCACCCAGCTGATGATGAACCGCCTGACGGGACAGCTCGCAGGCTACCTTGAGTTCTACGAGTTCTTTGAAACGAGCGTGCTTGCAGGCGTACCCGACTTCGTTGCGGCAGACATGGTCGACGGCGAGACCTACACGGTGCTTCCCGCCGCCTTCGGCATGCTGAGCCAGGGTATTCTGAACGTCTCGAAGGTCAAGACCGGAGTGCTCACCATGAGCCGCCTCGTC
>JAFYMH010000092.1 GCA_017556685.1 Clostridia bacterium
ATGGCGATAATGTTAAACTCCGAAGTTGAGCGCATGATCTATAACAGCCCTTGGAAAAACACCTATTGGTTTGCAAGAATGCTTCTAAACAGTGACCAATACGGAAGCCTCGGAAAAAAAGATTCTCTGCTTACATCGTTAGTCCTTGATGTAGAACGAATTATTGAGCAACCGCAGTTATCCGAAGACGATCGATATAAAATCTGTGCAAACATTATTAGAAACAAAATTGTTACTTCTGCAAAGGAAGGAAGTAAATCTGCACTTTTATATAATAATTTTGTTGCGGATTTGTTTGAAGAGCTACACACTCTTACTGATATTATCGTCTTCATAACAACTATCAAATATATCGTACAGCCAACAAACCACGCATTAAACAATGTTCCAAACGACGATATCACTTTTAGTCGCCAAACAGCCAAAGACATTTTAGACACCTTCGGGAAAGAGCATGTTGGAAAAATCATATCTGTCTGGGATACGCTCGGTGTCCGTGGATGTCTTGATGTTGAGCGCAGAGAACTGGTATGTGCATTTACAAAATTGCGTTCAAATTTGCAGTCCATTGGGGTGCTCCGCTCCGAATTGGAAGATAATGTTATTTTGACGGCTTTTGTTCAAGAATTTGAGCGAAGAGCTGGGCAAAAGAGAAAATCTAGAGCCGGAAACAGCCTTGAAGATATTTCTACGTTTATATTTAGATACTACGGATTTAAATCACACGAAAGACCAGAACACTTTCAAACCGATATAGAAATCGACAAATGGTTTCGATGCAAGGACGGATGGTCGATCGGAATTAGCTGCAAAAGAACGTTACGAGAAAGATGGAAACAGGTTTCTTCGGCGGACGAAAACGCCCTGTCGCAGCACAAGATCAAAGAAATTTGGCATCTCATCACATATGATCGCGATTTAAGTGATGACAAAATTACCATGCTTGGACGGCAAAGGCAAGTCTTTTATTTAGATGCAGACAGTCCTACGTATAAAAGAGCAAAAAAACACATTGGAATGTGCAAATATGTGCGACCGCTAAATCAACTGATTGACGATATCGCCCGCGAGCAAAAAGGAGAGCACTTGGTTTCTGAGAAAGTTAAGAACAAAAATAAAAGCCTTTGCATATAAGCGCAAAAGCAAAAAGACCGGAGGGCTTGCATCTGCAAGCCCTCCGTTCGCGCATTTAGTCCGCGGTGTAGTTATCGAAATAGCCCGAGATATAGACGATCGGAGTTCCCTTATCGCCCGAGCCCGAGGTGAGATCGCAAAGCGAGCCGATGAGATCGGTCAGGCGGCGGGGGGTGGTTCCCTCGGACGCCATCTTTCCGACGAGGTTATCGTCCTTCTCCTGGATCTTCTCCTTGATCGCCTCTTTCAGGGCGTCGCCCGAGAGCGCCGAGAACTCGTTGTCGGCAAGGTACTTCAGCTTGAGCTCGTTCGGGGTTCCCTCAAGCCCTGCCGTATAGGCGGGGGCAACGACCGGGTCTGCAAGCTCCCAGATCTTTCCGACGGGATCCTTGAAGGCACCGTCGCCGTAAACCATAACCTCAACGACCTTGCCGGTGGCATCGTAAAGCTTTCTCTGGATTGCCTCGACGACAGGAGCAGAGTCGCGGGGGAAGAGCTTGACCTGATCCTCGGTTGCCTTGTTCGAGCCGAGCAGTCCGTACTCGGCGTTATAGCCGCTGCCGTTCACGGGAGCGTTCAGAATCTCGTCAAGCCCGAGCACGACCTCGGCGCCCGCCTTCTTCAAAAGGCGCTTGGTGCGGAAGCGGCTGTGGATATCGCAGCAGAGCACGTTCTTTGCATAGGGCAGAACGGCGCGCGGATCGTTTGCAAAAATGATCTCGGCCTCAGCGCCGCACGAGGTGATCAGCTCCTCGTAGTAGGCAACGTAGTCAACGCCCGTAAAGGTGTGCTTCCCGTAGCCGAACAGCTCTCTGTATCTCTCAAGGGTCAGCACGTCTCTGTAGGGATCGATCCCCTTCTCGTCAAGAGCATCGAGGCTGACGAGATGGTTTCCGACCTCGTCGGAGGGATAGGACAGCATCAGAACGATCTTCTTTGCGCCCTTGGCGATTCCGCGCAGGCAGATGGCAAAGCGGTTGCGGCTCAGGATCGGGAAAATGACGCCGACCGTCTCTCCGCCAAGCTTTTGACGCACGTCGGCGGCAATATCGTCAACCGATGCGTAGTTTCCCTGCGCACGCGCAACGACCGCCTCGGTCATTGCAACGACGTCGCGGTCGCGGATGGGAAATCCCTCGTCGCGCGATGCCTCGAGAACCGAGGATACGACGATGTCAACGATATCGTCCCCCTGACGGATGATGGGGGCGCGCACGCCGCGCGAGGTGGTACCGATCATACGGCTCATAATCTGATCTCCTTATCGTAAGTGCAGTAACAGTAATCCCTGAATCTACTACGATTATACCACACGCACACCCCTTTTTCAATTTTTTTCAAAAAATAAGAAAAGACAGATTTTCAATGCCCGATATAGGTTTTTCTTATATCAGACCCTCTGCTACAATCCCCTTTGACGGCGCTCTTGCATTTTTTGCCATTCTGTGCTATACTCATACCAAATACGCAAAGAGGTGAGACGGATGCTGGAATCCTACCGCAAAATGACAAACGATCAGCTTCGCGCGCACGAGGAGAACGTCATGACCTTCCTTCGCTCGGACGAGCGGTTTCTCGACTGTGCCGAGGATGCGGCGGAGCTTGGGCTCTCCCTTGAGGTCGGTATTCACGAGACCTACAGCGCCGAGACCCGATCTCTTGCCTCGTCAAGGGACGGGAAATTCCCCTACGGCTACAGCTCGGAGCTTGAGATCGACTTCACGCAGAACGGACGGGTCGTCATGACCGCACCAAGGGACGGAAAATCGGTTCAGATGAGCGTTACCGCGACGATTGTTCGCACGCCCGAGACGATGTTCATTAAAAAAATTGAGCTCACCCCCTATGACGAGCTGATCGAGGACGAGAGCCTTTTCAACGCGATCGAGGACTTCCTTGACCAGATCGAGGAGGACGGCGTCGGGGGCGCCTCCCCCTTCATTTCCGATTCAGAGGAGCATACCGAGCCAAGCGGCGACCTTGGGATCCACACCCTCGACGAGCTTGGGGAGGGCGAGTACGCCGAGATCGCGGGCGGCGTCTTCACGGGCGCCTTCGCGCGACCCGAATCGCTCTACCTTTCACGCGATGCCGCCCTTCCCTATCGCGTTCTGATCGCGCATATCCTCGGCGAAGGATATCTGCCGGGCGGTGTTCTGACCCTGGAAGGTAAGGACGCAGAGCGGCTTCTCTCTCTCCTTTCCGCGATCCCCGACGAGCTTTTCGGCTGCATCCTGTTCAGCGATCTGCTCTCAAGGCTCGGGATCTACGAGTTCGCGCCGCCGCCGAACGCCGAAAAGCTCCTTTCCGCCGTCACGGTCGAGCGTCGGGCAGAGTTTGCCGAAGATACCCGAATGCTCTGCGAATGTCTGACGCTCCTTTTCAAAAATCACGGTGCGATTACCTATATTGACACACAACGGTAAAAAAGGGGCTTCTCGCCTAAATCTGATGCGCCCCACAAAAAGAGGCTGTCTCTAATTTGAGACAGCCTCTTCTCGCACGGCTCTGCGAGTCGCATTTATTCGGGAATGATCAGCCCGTAATCTCCGTCCTTGCGCGCATAGACGACCTCGGTCGCGCCGCTCTCGGAATCGACGAATACGAAAAATTCATGCTCAAGCAGATTCATCTGCAGAATTGCCTCCTCAAGCGACATCGGTCGGATCGGGTAGGTTTTCGTGCGGATCCGAAATTCCCCCTCCTCCTCCTCGTCGCCCTCGCCGGGCGGAATCTCAAAGGCAGGCGCGCGCAGGCGCTTTGCAAGCCGCGTTTTGTTTTTACGGATCTGCCTCTCAAGCGCATCGATCGCAAGATCGAGGGCAGTGCGGAAGGTCTCTGCTCCCTGTTCGCTTCGGAAGATCGTGCTTCCGAGAGGAATGGTGATCTCGATCATCTCCACGTTTTTGCGGTAGCGGAAGGTGACGTTCGCCGTTACCTCGTCGCCGAAGTACTTATCCAATACGGTGAGCTTCTTCTCCACCATCTCGCGAAGCGAATCGCGAACCGTCATCTGTCTGCCGGTCACAGTGATCTTCATACCCTGTTCCATCCTTTCTGCTGTGTACGGGTTCTCTTTCGAGCCCATGTACATTATAACATATTTTCTAGAAGAAAAGGAAGTCTTTTTTGTGAATTTTTACAAAAAATCCTCAAATCAAATCAAAAAAAGGAAGGTGCAAAGTCAGCACCTTCCTTTTCGCCCTTCGATTTGACCGAAGAGGAGCTTATTTTCTGACCAGATAGCCCTCGCGGTAGAGCAGCTCGGCAATCAGCACCGCACCGCCTGCGGCACCGCGCAGGGTGTTATGCGAAAGACCGACGAACTTATAATCGTACACGGTATCCTCGCGCAGACGTCCGACCGAGACACCCATGCCGCCGTACAGATCGCGGTCAAGCGCCGCCTGAGGACGGTTCTCCTCCTCAAAATAGGTCACGAACTGCGAAGGAGCGCTCGGAAGACCGAGCGACTGGGGCTTGCCCGAAAAGCTCTTCCATGCCTCGAGGATCTCCTGTTTCGAGGGCTTTTTCTTAAAGCGGACGAAGACCGCCGCCGTATGTCCGTCCGAGACCGGAACGCGGATGCACTGGGTCGTGATGATCGGGTCCTTGGCGGGGACGATCTCGCCGCCCTCGACGCTTCCCCAGATCCTCAGCGGCTCCTTCTCGCTCTTCTCCTCCTCACCGCCGATGAAGGGGATGACGTTATCGATCATCTCGGGCCACTCGCGGAAGGTCTTTCCTGCGCCCGAGATCGCCTGATAGGTGGTTGCCACGATCTCGGTCGGCTCGAATTTCAGAAGCGGGGTCAGAGCGGGAACGTAGCTCTGGATCGAGCAGTTCGGCTTAACGGCGATAAAGCCGTACTTGGTTCCAAGGCGCTTTCTCTGGCTCTCGATGACCTCGAGATGCGCATCGTTGATCTCGGGAATGACCATCGGAACGTCGGGGGTCCAGCGGTTTGCGGAGTTGTTCGAAACGACCGGGATCTCGGCCTTGGCATAAGCCTCCTCGAGCGCACGGATCTCCTCCTTCTTCATGTCGACCGCGCAGAATACGAAGTCAACAAGGGAGGCGATCTCCTCGATGCTCTCAGAGGAAAGCACCGTCATCTTGGCAACCGACTCGGGGATCGGGCTCTTCATCTTCCAGCGCTCACCGACCGCCTCAAGATAGGTCTTTCCTGCCGAGCGGGGGCTTGCCACGAGCGCGGTCAGATCAAAATAGGGATGATCCTCGAGCAGAGTGATGAATCTCTGCCCTACCATACCGGTTGCGCCGACGATACCGACGCGAAGCTTTTCTGCCATTTCCAACACTTCCTTTACTGTCTCAAAATAATCGGGATAAGTATAGCACAGAGTGGGACTTTTGTCAATCGGATTTTGGCTTTTTTTCGCTCAGCGAGAGATGATGCTGACGTTTTGAGGCAGAATGCCCGCCATTTCGTAGACCGCCGTGCAGATCTGAGCGTTCTGCGCAGGGGAAAGCTCCTCGTCTGCCCCGACGATGATGCTCGCGCTGTTCTCGGAGAGCACCGCAACGCAATCGGTAAAGCCCTTTGCGAGAACCAGGGTTTCGATATTCGCCTCGGTCTCCATCGTGACGGCGATGCGCGAGATGCTCTCAAGCGCCGCCGCCCTCTCCTCGCTTCCCTCGGCACTCGAGGAAACGACCGCCTGCAGAACCTCCATCGCCTCGTCGCGCGCCTCCTCGCGGGCAAGCGCCGCCGCCGCAAAATAGTCGATGCCGCCGTCCGCGTCGGCGCTCGCATCCCCCATGGGATTTCCGTCAACCATGTTGCCCGAGCCGTAGTTCAGCTCGCCCGTCGGCTGATAGAACCAGAGGTAATTCAGGTAAACCGCCGCGCCGATCAGAAGCACCGCCGTCAGGATCACGACGTTGCGATGCCCGATGCGCGAGAAAAAGCCCTTTGCTCTTTTCAGTAGTGCCATACGAGTATTCTCCTTTTCGTATCATTGATTTCGTCACACTATATGACGTCGCGCACCCGTCTATGACGATTTTTCCGAAACGTGGATCCGATGCGCCCCGATGCCGAGCAGAGCCGAGAGAAGCGAGGTCAGCTCGGCGCGCAGATCGTCCCGACCGCCGCCGTAGCAAACGACCGCCACCCCGAGCACGCGCGGGCCCTCGCTTGACAGAAGCTTCGAGCCGCTGTAGCGATGCTCCTCGCCCCTCTCAAGCGTTACCATCACCTCGGGGGAGCCGACCCCCTCGATCTCGCCGAGCAGAGCGCAAAGACGCCCCTCAAGCTCGGCGCGGTATCGCTCAAGCTCCCCTGCCTCTGCCGTATCGCTCCCCGTTCCCGCAATCGAGAGCCCTCCAAAGAGAAGGCAAGCGAGCCCAAGCAAAACGAGGGCGGCGAGCAGCGGCCGCTTTTTCCATTTCAAAAGATAGGATAGAAATCCGTCCGGTTTAATAGGTGATCACCTCACAGGAAAGCTTTGTATGCTCGGTAAGATAGGCAGAAATCTCCTCGATTGGCGCCGTGCTTGGCAAAACGAGGCGCAGAAAAAGGCTCTCCCGATCTTCCCCAAAGGAAAGACTTGCCTTGATTTGGCTTTCGTTAAGGCAAAAGCGCTCGGCAAGATGCGAGATGAGCGCATCCTCGGCAAGAGAGAGGACAAGAGTACCCGAGGCGTCCTCCCCCTCCGAGGGCAAGGCGGGATCAAGGCTTGGAAAGAGCGATGGGATATCAAGCCGAGTCCCCCCAAGGGGAGAGAGCAGAGTGAGCAAAAGAACCGAAGCGAGCCCAAAAGAAACGTACCTTCGCATCCTGCCGTCGGGGGCAAGAAGCTCAAGGAGCGCCGAGAGCGCCGCCGCCGTCATCACGCGAACGATCCACTCCCTCACGCCGCCACCCCCATCCCTCCGACGACGAGCGCAAGCGAAACGAAAAACATACACGACGAGATCGCACCGACCGCGAGCATCATATCGTATACGCCCCGAAACTCCGAAAGCAGAGCCTCAAGGCGAGAGAGCCCGAAGAGATGCGCCACCGCCCCCGAGATCGAAAAGGAAAAGCGCGCGAGAAGAAGATAAACGAGAGGGGGGATCGCAAGGAGCAAAATCGCCGCAAGCACCCCGACCCCGACCGTGCTTTTCAGAAGCGACATCGAGGCGCCGAGGGTTCCGAGCATCGACGAAATGGTTCCCCCGACGATCGGGATCATCGTTCCGACGGCGTATTTTGCCGATCTAAGCGCCGCCGAATCGGCAGAGCCGACGAGCGTTCTTTGCATGGCAAGCGAGGTCGTCAAAAGGAAGCTGAGAAGCCCAAGCACCGAAAGGTAAAGACCTCTTAAGCTCTTTGAGATGCCGTCGAGCCGAAGCTCCCCACCGAGCGAGCCGATCAGGGCAAAGCCGAAGGAGCATCCGGCAACGGCGGGGAGCACCGCCCCTGCAACCGACTCGGCAAGGGCGATCCCAAGCGAGAGCGAGGAGGCGGTGACCGAGGCGCGAATCCCCTCGCCCGAGGCGACCTGCAGAGCGGTGATCGCGGGGATCGCCGCCGAAACCGTTTCGGAAAGCTCCCCGAGCAGGGTCACGGTTGCCGAAAGTCCCCCTCTCGCGCGTTCCCAGATGAGGGTTGCAAAGGTTGCCGAAAACGCCGCCCCGACAAGGCGGCGCATCCCCTCGCTTTTCGTGTCGGCGCGCAGAAGATCGGCAGCACCCCAAAGAAGGGTCAAGCCAAGCAGGGACGAAAGGAAGGGCAGAACCTCCGAGAGCCCCTCGTCAAGCCCCGAGAGCAGGGCTGAGAGCATCCCCCGAAGCCCGACGAGCTCAAGCACCGCGTCGGGATCCGGCTCGCTCGGAAGCCGATCGGCAACGAGATCGGGCAAGGAATCCCGAAGATTCCCCCAGATCGCATCACCGTCGGGGAGATCAGAGGCACTGACCACGATCGGGGATAGCAAAAGCAAAAGCGGCAAAAGGATGCCAAAGAGTCTTGTAAGCCTCATTTTACATCCCCCTACACGAGCGAGACGGCAAGCGAGAGGAGCGAGAGGAAGGAGGGCATCGCAAGAAGCAGGATCTCGATCCTGCCGCAGAGCAGAAGATGCGATGCACACCCTCCCTCGCCAAGCTCTCGACAGAGATCGGCGCCGATCTCGACGGTATAGCCGACCGCAATGATCCGAAGCAGGGGACGGAGCCATTCGCTCTCCCCGACCTCCCCGATCCTGCCGATCTCGGACAGGAGAAGCTCGATCCGCGGAAAAAAGAAAAGCAAAAGCGTAACCCCTCCCGCAAGCGAAACGAGAGCGCCGAGCCGACCGCCCGTTTCGCGCACGAGAAGTGAAGCGAGCGAGATCAAAAGCGCCGCCCCCGCGACCCGAAGGACGGTCATACGCCGAACACCCCTCGGATCGTATCGAAGAGCCGCCCGATCTCCTCGACCAGCATCAGAAGCACGAGAACGATCCCGGCAAGCGAAACGAGCATCGCCTGCTCGTCGCGCCCCGATTTTGCAAGGATCTGGCAGGCAACCGAAACGAGCATCCCCACGCCCGCCACGCGCAGAACCAATCCGACGTCCATTCTCTCACATCCTCTCAAATGAAAACGATCACCAGCATCAGCATCCCGGTCACGACGAGCGACCGATAAAGCCCAAGGCGCTTTGGCGCCGCCGCACGAAGCTCGAGGGCCTCCCTTGAAAGCTCCCCGATATAGTACTCGCAAAGCTCCGCGGCACAGTCGCGATCCCCCCGCCCGACGGCATCGGCAAGCTCGGTGAGCCGTCGGCGAAGCTCAGAGGAGAGCAAAAGCGCCGAGCTTCGGTCGGAAAGCACCGCTCTGAGATCCCCCTTCTCCCGAAGCGAAGGCAAAAGCCCAAGCTCCGAAAGCTCCCCCTCGGGGATGCCTCGGTAGATCTCGTCAAGCGGCATCCGATAGCAAAGGATCATGGTTTTCATGCGGCGCAGCAGCGAAGCGAGCGACTCGACGGTCTTGATCCTCATCTCCTCGTGCTCGGAAAGCGCACGGCAGAGGAAAAGCGCCACCGCAAAGAGCGAAACTACACCGACAAGCCGCATCGCATCTCCTTTTTAAGCGCTGTGACCTCGTCAAGACGGTAGCGGTACTCCCCGTCCTCTTCCCGCTCGATCCCAAGAAGCAGATCGAAAACGCCCCCAAGAAGAAGCCGCGCGATCGGGCTCTCCCCGAAAAAGGCGGCGGGGGTGTCGCCGTGCGCCGAGGCAACGAGCGGAACGCCGGCGTACTGCACCGAAAGGATCGCCTCGACGTCCTCTGCCGAGCCGATCTCGTCACAGACGAGAAGCTCGGGCGAGAGGGTCCGCACGGCAAGCTCAATGCCCGCCGCCTTCGGATAATCGGTCAGAACGTCGACGAGCGCCCCCGTCGGAAGATGTCCCCCGTCAAGCTCCCCTCGGCTGTCGATGACCGCAACGCGAAGCGCCCCGTGCCCGACCGAGATCCGCCCCGTCAGCTCGCGCAGCAGGGTCGTTTTGCCGACCCCCGGTCTTGAATAGACGAGCATTGAGTCAGTAAAGCCTCTACTTGCAAGCACCCCGTAGGCAAAGCGCTCGGCGCCAAGTACGCGACGGGCAATACGAACCGAGAGAGAGCTAACGTCGCGCACCGAGCCGACCCCGTCCCCAAGAGGCACAGCGCGCCCCGCCACCCCAACGCGGCATCCGCCGCCGATGCTGAGATAGCCCCTTGCCAGCGCCTCGGTATAGGCGTAAAGCGAGCCGCGGCAGAAAAAGAGAACGGCGTCGGCAAGCTCTCTGCCGTCAAGGACGATCCCGAGCGGCAGGTTCCTTCCCTCAACCGTCAGAGAGGCGATGCGCCCCGCCCGTACCCGAAGCTCGGAGATCTTAGAAAAAAGATCTCTGTAGCTCTGCGAAAGCGCCTCGATCGCAAGGCGAAGGCGGCTTGGGAACGCAGGAAAAACGAGCTCGCGCAAAACATCCATATTTTTCCTTCCTTCCAAATTCAGTTAAAAATCCATCCCAAAAAGTCCAAAAACCTTGATGGCATCTCACTTTTTCGACAAAAGCCTTGACAATTCGGGGTGAATATGCTATAATCACACCATTCTACTAAAGTGAGTACACATAAAAGACCGTGTGACCCCAGAAAAGGAGACCCCTTCCTATGAAAGCAACCGGAATCGTCCGTAGGATCGACGCGCTCGGCCGTGTCGTGATCCCGAAGGAGCTGAGAGATAAGATGTATATTGAGGACGGAGATCCTCTTGAAATCTTCGTAGACGGCGACTCGATCGTCATGCAGAAGTACGCCGCAGTTTGCGTCTTCTGCGGCTCGCGTGCCGAGCTTTCCCACTATAAGGGAAGAAGCGTGTGCCGCGCCTGCGCCGAGGAGCTGCGTAAAGCTCTCTAAGGCTCGGACAGGGTTTCTTGCTTCACTATATTCCCGCCTGCCTTGCAGTATGCCATCCCGCGACCGAAAATCGGTCGCGGGATGGCACTTTTTTCACGAAAAAAGGGCTGTCACAAATGCACTTACAAATGCATTTGTGACAGCCTCTTTCTCTTTGGGTAGGGCGCATCAGATTTTTATAAAAGTTCGATGAAGAATACCGCGCTTGAAAAAATCATCAGAGCCGAAACGAACATCAGCTTATAGCCAAAGTTCTGCCGACAGCTGTTCTCCTCCCTGTTCTTGATGGTCTGAAAGAGCATGGAAAGCTCGATAAACAGACAGGTGAGGAAGGTCAGGACCGCCGAAACGATCGGATTGATCTTGAGCGTGACGGTGCTGTTGAGCATCACGACGAATACGACCATCAGGACCCCAAGGGCGCGAAAAAGGTTCGTCAGAAGCTTCATATCAGAGATTGAGGTCGCAGGCCGTTCTGTAGAGCGAGGCAAGCGACACTCTCTTTTCCTCGCAGAAGGCGCGCATTTCGGAGATCTCTGCCTCGGTGAAGGGAGCAAGATCCCCATCCTTCAGCTTGCCCTTATACATGCGGTCAAGAACGAGCGCATAGTTGATGTCGATCGAAACGATCTCGCCGTTGCGCGTGCAGATGACGATGTCCGAGCGACCCATGAGAAGCTGCTCAACGGCAAACTCGCCCATGCGCGAGGAAAGCACGCGGTCGCGCAGGGTGGGCGTTCCGCCGCGCACGACGTGAGCAAGACGGGCAAAGCGGGTCTCAATGCCGGTTTCCGCCTCGATCCGCTCGGTCAAAGCGGGTCCGAGATCGTGCCCCACGCCCTCGCTGACGATGACGATGAAGTTTCTCTTGCCGAGCTTCTTCGAGTTCTTCATCTTTTCGATGACGGCACTCTCGTCAAAGGGAAGCTCGGGGATGATGACGGCGGTTGCGCCGGAGGCGATCGCGGTATTGAGCGCGATGTCGCCTGCTCCCCGTCCCATGACCTCAACGACGTTGCAGCGCGCATGCGACTCACAGGTGTCTCTCAGACGGTCCACCATCTCAATAACGGTATTCATTGCCGTATCAAACCCGATCGTCTCGTCGGTCGAGGTAATATCGTTATCGATGGTTCCGGGGATTCCGACGCAGGGGACGCCGTAATGGGTCAGCTCGGTCGCACCGCGGAAGGTGCCGTCTCCGCCGATGGCAACGATGCCGTCAATGCCAAGGCGACGGCAGGTCGCAACCGCCTGCTTCATCCCCTCCTCGGTCTTGAACTCGGGGCAGCGGTCGGAATAGAGCATGGTTCCGCCGTGATTGATGCAGTTCGACACGTCGCGCAGACCGAGCGGACGAATATCGCCGCTGATCAGTCCGCTATAGCCTCGATAAATGCCCATCACCTCGACACCGCGTGCAAGCGCGCTTCTCGTGACGGCGCGAACTGCAGCATTCATGCCGGGGGCATCTCCCCCCGAGGTAAGGACGCCGATTCTCTTGAATTCTTTCATGGTTCGTTGGTTCCTTTCAGGATCAGTTAGCTTGATGGTCTTGTAAATAATGCAAAAGATGCGAGATCGCGGCTTGAGTGGCTGCCCGACGGATCTCATCGCGGTTGCCGGAGAAGGTCTCGCGGTAGACCCGCGTTCCCCATTTTCCCGAAACGCCGATGAAAACGCGACCGACGGGAATCTCGGGGGTCCCTCCGAGAGGACCTGCCAGCCCCGTCGTTGAGACGGCAAGATCGCTTCCGAGGGCTTGTCTTGCTCCCTCTGCCATTTCACTCGCAACCTCATCCGACACAACGCCAAGGCGCGAGATGCTCTCGGGCGAAACACCGAGCAGAGAACTCTTGACACGAGGATCGTACGCAACGACACCGCCGAGAAACACGCGGCTTGCGCCCGAGACCGAAACGATCTCCGAGGCGATCGCGCCGCCCGTACAGGACTCGGCAGAGGATAGGGTCATGCCGAGCTCGGCAAGACGCGAGATAAGGCGCTCGGCTTCAGTCATTTCGGTCACCGACCCTCTTTTCGCCGCGCAGGATCTCGATCATGCGGGATGCCGCAACCGAGGGCGGCAGGCGGCGCAGATAAACGACGTAAAAGCGGCGCTCGGGAATCGGCTCGGCAAGGTCAAGACGCCTCACCCGTCCCTCGCGGAGCGCATCAAGGGCAAAATCCTCGACGATCGAGGCAACGCCGATGCCGCGCTCGGCAAAGGCAAGCAGAAGGTCGCTCGTTGCAAGCTCGATCGAGGGCTTCGGGAAATCGGGACCGAGCCAGGAGTCGACGTAACGGCGCGTTGAGGTATGCCTCTCAAGCATCATCAGAGGAAGCTCGGCAAGGCGGCTTCGCGAGACCCCCTTCTCTTCGGTCACCGAAAGCGTCGGCGCGGCAATAAAGATGTCGCTGATGCTCCGTACGGCAAAGAGCTCAAGGTCGCGGTGGTCGCTTCCCGGAAGCGGCTCGCTGATCACGCCGAAGTCGATCAGTCCCGAGCGGATGGCGTCAAGGGTCTTCGGCGTCGGGTTGTTGGTCACCGTCAGGCGTACCTCGGGGTACAGACGGCGGAAATCGGCGATATAGTCGAGCAAAAAGAAGCGAAGGGTCATGTCCGAGGCGCCGATCCGAAGCGTACCGCTGCGAAGCCCGCCGATCTCGCGGAGCTTTTCCTCGCCCGCTTCAACGATCGAAAACGCCTTTTTGATATAGTCGTACAGCACGCTTCCCTCCTGCGTGAGCGTCACGCCGCGGTTGGAGCGGAAAAACAGCTTGACCTTCAGAGCCGCCTCGAGCGCGGCGATCTCCGCGCTGACGGCAGGCTGGGAAACGTAAAGCCTTTTCGCCGCCTCCGAAACGCTTTTGCTCTCGGCGGTTGCAAGGAAGGTGCGGTAGCGGTCAATGTTGTCGATCATGCATTCGGATAGAGCGGGAAGCGGCGGCAAAGCTCGGCAACGGTTGCGCGAACCTCGTCGGCGGTGCCCTCAAAATCCGACGCCGTCTTGGCAATGCAATCGGCGATGATCCGCATCTCCGCCTCCTTCATGCCGCGGGTCGTGACGGCAGGGGTGCCGACGCGGATACCGCTGGTAACGAAGGGCTTCTCGGGATCGTTCGGGATGGCGTTCTTGTTGACGGTGATATGCACGGCGTCAAGGCGCTTTTCCAGCTCCTTGCCCGTGATCGAGAAGGGACGGAGGTCAACGAGCATCAGGTGGTTATCGGTTCCGCCCGAAACGAGACGGAAGCCCTTTTCGAGAAGCGCATCGGCAAGTGCCTTTGCGTTCTTTGCAACCTGTGCCTGGTAAAGGCGGAACTCCTCACAAAGAGCCTCGCCAAAGCAAACCGCCTTTGCGGCGATGACGTGGAGCAGAGGACCGCCCTGAATGCCGGGGAAGATCGCCTTGTTGATCTTCTTTGCGATCTCCTCGTCGTTTGTCAGGATCAGACCGCCGCGCGGACCGCGCAGGGTCTTATGGGTCGTCGTCGTCACAACGTCGGCATAGGGGACCGGCGAGGGATGCTCGCCTGCGGCAACAAGACCTGCGATGTGCGCCATATCGACCATCAGAAGCGCGCCGTTTTCGTGCGCGATCTTGGCAAGGCGCTCGAAGTCGATCACGCGGGGATATGCCGATGCGCCCGCAACGATGAGCTTCGGCTTATGCTCCTTGGCAAGGCGCTCGACCGCCTCGTAATCGAGTCGCTCGTTTGCATCAAGGCCATAGGAGATGAAGTTGTAGTAAAGACCCGAGAGGTTGACGGGGCTTCCGTGAGTCAGGTGTCCGCCCTCGGCAAGGCTCATGCCAAGGACCGTATCGCCCTTCTCAAGGAGCGCAACGTAAACGGCGGTATTCGCCTGCGAGCCGCTGTGGGGCTGAACGTTTGCATAGCCTGCGCCGAACAGCTTCTTTGCGCGCTCGATGGCAATATTCTCAACGACGTCAACGCACTCGCATCCGCCGTAATATCTCTTCGCGGGATAGCCCTCGGCATACTTGTTGGTCAAAACCGTTCCTGCGGCGAGAAGAACCGCCTCGGAAACGACGTTCTCTGAGGCAATCAGCTCAATGCCGTTGCACTCGCGCTGATACTCTGCCTCAATCGCAGCCCCGATCTCGCCGTCGAGCTCCGCAAGTCTTTTCATCTGCTCAGTAATCATAGTTTCCTCCATATATCTTGCATTTATTATCTTATCCAAAATTATATCAGGATACATTATACTACAATACTTATAAAGTTGCAAGAGCATCGCGAAAAAAATACGGAAATTTAAGAAAAAAACTATAAAAACGAGCAAACAAAAGCAGAGAGAAAGAACCAAATAAAAAATCAAGGCGCAAGGGGTGCATATCATTGATTGCACCCCTTGCGCCTTGGTGGGAGCTAAAGCGAACGAGGCAATGAAATCCTGCTTTGCAGGATGAAATCCTCACTCTGTTCGGATGAAATCTTCAGCCTTCGGCTTCAGATGAAATCAAATCCGCCTCTCTAACCCCGCTTTAGCGGGATTTCATCGCGTAGCGATTTCATCCACAAAGTGGATTTATTCCGCCATCGGCGGATTTAGCTGAAAAAAGCACTTGCAATCGCAAGTGCTTTTTTCTGGAGCGGATTACGGGGCTCGATTCTCGCGCGAACTGCGCGCTCGGTCTTCCTCGGTCGCGGACGTCCACCGG
>JAFYMH010000007.1 GCA_017556685.1 Clostridia bacterium
CTTGCATTTGAAGCGGAGCTTCTTTAGGCTCGCTTGCAATTCACGAAGTATTCTCCGCTCGGGAGAACACGCCTCGCTTACTCCTCGAAGAAGACCGTGCCGACGTTGTAGGAGGCAAGCGAGGGCATCACAAGGACACCGTCCTTGCCGACCGTCAGCTCTGCCGTCCGTCCGTACTGGGTCATATAATGAGCCGCCTTGCCCTCGGGAGCCGAGGTGCGAAGTCGGTATTCACCGCTCTCGCCGGGCGTGCAGTTAACGATACTGACCGAGGCGAGTGCGCCGCTCGGGTAGACACGCGGAAGAACGAGCGAGGAGAAGCCGTCGATCATTTCGGCGTCAAAGTCCCGTCCGCTGATGTACGAAACGACGCTAAGGATCTGATCCCGTCTTGAAAGGCTGACGATGCGGTTCCAGATGTCAAAGCCGAAGACCGCCCACTTGGCACCAAACTCGGTGGTGAAGACGACGGTTGCAAGCTCGCCTGCGTTCTCCGAGGCGCCGATATATTTTCCGATTGCCTCTACGCCCTCGCCCTTCGCGATGATGCGATAGCCCTCGCGCTTTCCTGCAAAGCGTCCCGACCAGACGCGGAACTGCTCGGGGACCTTGCGGTTGGCAACGTGATCGGTTGCGATCTCGCTCAAGCGAAGCGTATCGATCTTCTCAACGTCGATCGCAAAGGTGTAGCCTCTCGCGGTCAGTTTTTCGATCGTTTCGGCATCGGTGATCAGGGGCTTACGAAGCATATCCCTAACCGTTTTATCCGATACACGGTCTGCATCGCTTCCGTGCAGGATCTGCGCGCCGTCGGTATTGCGGCGGTAGGAGATCGGAAGCCCGATGAAGCGAAGGATCTTCTCCTCTGACTGATCCGTCTCGGCATAGGCGAAGGGGATATCCGACTTCAGCTGCCATCTCGCATCGGGATAGACCGAGTTGACGCCGCTCTGCACGCTCCTTGCGTTGGTCGCAGAAAGCTTCTCCCAATACGGGCGGTGCTGAGAAAAGAGCTCAAATTCGCGGCGGTAGAAATCGTCAGCCTCGTTCGGATCCATCATCATTGCGTAGGTCATTCCGCTCGCGCCGAGCGCAAGATACAGAGTCGTTTCAAAGCAGGTTCCGGTCGCGCTCTTACCGTACGCAACGTAAGGAAGGCTCTCGATCTCGGGAAGGAAATCGACGACCTGGGGAGGGCACTCGCGGTTCTGGCGCTCGATCTCATTGCCCTTCTGGATGAAGCCGCGCGGATCGTGGTCGGTATACACACCGCCGCCCGGACGGGAAAGCGAGGGATGTCCCGTGACGCGGTAGATGGTCTCGTGCAGGTAGTAGTTGCCCGAGTCCCCGACAAATCCGTTCATCGAGCCCTGCTGAAGTCCGACGCGCGTGTCGGGAAGCTCCCCGTGGATCACCTCGCAGCACTCTTCCATAAACTTGGCAAGTCCTGCCTTGGTGAACTCGATAAAGGCGTAACGAAGATCGAGATCGTCGCCGTTCAGCTCTCGAACGAGTTCCTCGCGCGTAAAGCTTCTTCCCCGCTCCTTGCCGAATGCGGAAACGCAGTTATCGCAGAAGCAACCGTAGGGAATAGGGGAATGGTGATTGGGACGAAAATCGTCGTCAAACCAGATCACGTCGGGACGGATCGGAAGATAGGCGCGGATCGAATCGAGGATATAGTCCTTAAAGAAGCGGTCGCGCCAGCAAAAGCAATGCCTTGCCACCGTTCCGTCAGAACCGACGAGGTTGCCGACCGGGGAATCGGAATAAACGAGCCCGGAGCAGTCGAACTTTGAGATATACTCGCCATGACCGACCGTATTGCTGATCTGAAGAGAGGCGCGAAGCCCTGCGCGGCGGAGCTTCTCTGCCTGCCGAAGGATCTTCCCGGCAAGCTCTCTGTGCTTTTCGAGGGGCGGATACCCATACAGGCTCGCAAACCAGACCTCGTCGCAGGATCCGGGATTGTCCTTTACCATCGAGAGAAGCGAGTCAACGTACGAATCGGTGACCTGCTCTCTTCCGGCAATTCTTTGTATCAGCATCTTTTATCCTCCTTGCTTTACGCAAATATAATCCTTGGTCAAAGCGTCAGTCGTGGCGAACGCGCACGTCAAGCTGCTCAAAGGGCACCTCGATCCCCTCGGCGTCAAAGCGCTCGAGAACCGACTCGAGAAGATCGTGCCTCACGGTATGATAGTCGCCGCTTTTCACCCAGACGCGGGCGGTGATGTCGATCGAGGACGCGGCGTGCTCGGAAACGCGCACGAAGGGCGCGGGGTCGGCGAGAACGAGGGGGTGGGCTTCATAAAGCTCGAGCAAAATCGCCTTTGCTCTCTGATAATCGCTCGAATAGGCAACCGAAAAGACCTGGTCGACCCGGCGCGTGTCCTTCATCGAATAGTTGATGACGGTGCTTGACGAGAGGGTTCCGTTCGGGATGAAGATGACCTTGTTATCCGGGGTGCGAAGCTTGGTATTGGTCAGGTGGATATCCTCGACCGTTCCCGAATACCCCTCGGTCTCAATATAATCGTCGATGCGGAAGGGACGGGTCAGAATGATCAGAACGCCGCCCGCAAGATTCGACAGCGCTCCGTTGACCGCAAGGCCGACGCAGACGCCAAGCGAGGTGATCAGGGCGGTCAGACCGCTTGTGTCGATCCCGACGTACCCAACGAGACAAACGAGGATCACGAGCTTCATGCCGACCTTAAAGGCGTACGCCATCGTTCGCATGATGGTCTTGTCGGCGTTCTGGCGATTGCCCGAGCGCTCGATCCTTCTTGCAATGCGGTTGACGATCCTGAAGCTGATAAAAAGCAC
>JAFYMH010000093.1 GCA_017556685.1 Clostridia bacterium
GACTCACCGCATTCGTGGTAGTTCAGAAGATTGTCCGCTACGTCTCTGATGACTTCTTCCGGGAGCATCGACGGGCCCGCCGAAAAGTTGTATGCTCTTTCTTTCATTATCCTTTTTCCTCTTTTGCATTTCGCGCTTTTGGCGAAAATAATCGCTGAGAATGCCTCCGCATTCCTCGGCAAGCACGCCGCCCGAAACGGCGCACTTGTGGTTGAGAGGGACGACGTTGAGATCGAGCACCGAGCCGAAGGCGCCTGCCTTGGGATCGGGCGCGCCGAATACGACTCGGTCGAGCCGTGCGTGCAGGATCGCTCCGGCGCACATCGCGCAGGGCTCGAGCGTTACGTAAAGGGTCGAGTCGGGGAGCCTCCAGCCGCCAAGGGCAGAGCACGCCGCCTCAATGGCACGAAGCTCGGCGTGCGAGGTCGCGCATTTGTCGCGCTCGCGGGTGTTGTAGGCGGTGGCGATCACCTCGCCGCGGCAGACGATGATCGCCCCGACGGGAACCTCGTCAAGCTCGCCCGCTTGCTTTGCAAGCGCGATCGCCCGTCGCATATAGAGCTCGTCAAGCTCGTCTTGCCTGATTTGGTCGGTCACGGGAAGCCTCCTTGGGAGAATTTAGGCGAAACAGGATATGGTCGTCAGCCAAAGGCAGAGAAGGATCGGGATCGAGATCGGAGAGAGGAGATGCTCAAGGATCAACAGAAGATCGCTTTTTCGGGGGCGCACGGCGTCAAGGAGAGAGGAGAGGATCGAGCCGCTTCGTTTCCATCGGTAGAGAAGAAGCGGGATCGAGAGGACGGCAAGCGAAAGCAATACGCCCTCAAACAGGGATTTCCTCACGCCCTCTCCGAGCAAAATGAAGACCGCCGAAACGAGATTATTCGTAAGATGAAAGAGGATCGGCACCCAGACCGAGCGCGTCAGGACTGCAACCGCGCCAAGGAAAAGACCGGCAAAAAGCGCGTAGGGGATCTGCACGGGATTTGTGTGCAGAACCGAAAACAGGATCGCGGAGATCCAGACGGCACCTGTGGGTCGGCCGTCTCCAAGGGGCACAATACAAAGGTAGCGGCAGAGCAGCTCCTCCGAGAGCGCGGGAAGAAGAGCGGCAAACACCAAAAGGTGAAGCGGGTCACTTGAAAGAGCCGGCTCGTAGCGGTAGCCAAGCCGCTCAAAAACGGCGGTCAGAGCCGAGGCAAGAAGCGATACCGAAACGACAAACAGAGGCAAAAGCAGAAGATAGCGAAGATCCCTTTTTCGCGGAAGTCCAAAGCCGACGGCAGACGCCGCACAGGGGCGCATCCAAAGGAAAAGGAGAAGGGGGAAAAGCGCCGAGAGCAAAAGCGTTGCCGCCTCGGCGGCGAGCGCGGCGGTAGGGGAGAGTGTAGAGGCGATCGCCTCTCCGACAAGGCGCAGCAGAAGGAAAAGGACAACAGAGATCGCGACAGAGGTGCTTTGCCGCTTCGTTTCGCCCGTCATGCCTCGTCCTCCCATTTTAAGATTACTGTAAAAATTAAAAATATTATACTACGGCAATCCGCTTTTTGTCAAGACGCCTGCTCGTCAAAAAGGATTTCGCGGTTTCGTATACAAAGCGCGTCTTTCGGCAAGGATAGAGGCAGGACTATTTTGCCGCCTAAAGCGGCGGAAACGGAGGAAAATACAGGATGAAAAAACAAGGCAGGCGCGCGGAGTGCATCATCGCCGCGCCGATCAGCGGTCGGGTGATCCCCGATCGCGAGATCCCCGACAGGGTGTTTTCCGAGAATGTTTTGGGCGTGGGCTGTGCGATCGTTCCAAGCGACGGGGAGATCAAAAGTCCGATCGACGGCGTGCTCTCCTCGGTTGCCGACGGGCTTCACGCCTACGGCTTTACGGCGGATACGGGCGAAGAGATCCTCGTGCACGTCGGGCTCGACAGCGTTTCGCTCGGGGGACGCGGCTTTCGGCTTCTCAAATCGGTTGGCGACCGCGTTTCGGTTGGGGAAAGGGTTGCCGAGGTCGATCTTAAGACTCTTTGCGAGGCGGGGATCGACCCAACCACGCCGATCGTTATCTGCGACGGGCTCCGCGAGCGCGGGATCTCGTTGACCGAGGGAGAGGTAAAGGCGGGAGAGCCCCTGCTTCGTCTTGCACCGAGGCGCGACAGGAAAGAGGGGGTGCGGTCGAATGAAAATCGAGGGAAAGCCTTCGATTTTCTGCAAAAGCTCGGGAAGGTCCTGATGACGGTCATCGCCGTCATGCCGGCGGCGGGTCTGATGATCTCGCTCGGAAAGCTTCTTTCGCTCGTCGGCGGAGATCCTGCCTTTCTCGCGTCTGTCGGGAGCGTGATGGAGAGCATCGGGTGGGCGATCATCGGGAATCTGCATATCCTCTTTGCCGTTGCCATCGGCGGCTCGTGGGCAAGGGACCGCGCCGGAGGTGCTTTCGCTGCACTGCTTGCCTTTATTCTCATTAACAATATCACGGGTGCCGTCTTCGGCGTGACCGAGGCGATGCTCGGTGATGCCGAGGCAACCGTTACGACGATCTTTGGAGGAACCCTTTCGGTTTCAAGCTATTTCACCTCGGTGCTCGGCGCGCCCGCACTCAATATGGGGGTCTTCGTCGGCATCATCTCGGGCTTTCTCGGCGGTGCGGTGTATAACCGATTTTATAATTTCCGCCGTCTGCCCGACGCGCTCTCCTTCTTTAACGGCAAGCGATTCGTGCCGCTGGTCGTGATTTTGGCGTCGGTCGTCGCCTCACTTTTGCTTGCCGTCGTCTGGCCCCTCGTGCAGAGCGCGATCAACGCCTTCGGAATCTGGATCGCCGATTCGGCAGACACCGCGCCGATCCTTGCCCCCTTCGTCTACGGAACGCTTGAGAGACTTTTGCTTCCGTTCGGGCTGCATCATATGCTGACGATCCCGATGAACTACACCTCCTTTGGAGGGACCTACGAGATCCTGACGGGGCCAAGCGCTGGAACCGTGGTCTTCGGGCAGGATCCGCTTTGGCTCGCCTGGGTTACGGATCTGATAGGCTTTAAGAATTCGGGGGACACCGCCGCCTACACCTCGCTCCTTTCATCGGTCACGCCCGCACGCTTTAAGGTCGGGCAGATGATCGGCTCGTTCGGTCTGCTTCTCGGCTTTGCGCTCGCCATGTACCGTCGGGTCGAGCCCGAGCGCCGCCGTCGCTACCGCTCGATGTTCTTCTCGGCGTCCCTTGCCGTTTTTCTTACGGGCGTGACCGAGCCGATCGAGTTCATGTTCATGTTCTCGGCTCTGCCGCTCTATATCGTATACGCCCTTTTGCAGGGCTGTGCCTTCGCTCTTGCGGGGGTCATCCCGCTTCGCCTGCATTCCTTTGGAAGCCTTGAGTTCTTCACGCGCATTCCGATGTCGCTTCGTGCGGGACTCGGCGGCGATATTCTGAACTTCACCCTTGCAACCGTTTCCTTTTTCGGGATCGGTTATCTCGTTGCTTATTTTCTCATCGGGAAGCTCGGGTACGCAACGCCCGGGCGGCTCGGCAACTATGCAAACGAGGCGGACTCAGCCGAGTCGGGTGGAACGCCATCGCTCAAAAACGACCGCGCCGAGCGCATCATTTCTCTGCTCGGCGGCCGCGAGAACATTTCGCTTGTCGACGCCTGCATGACGCGCCTGCGCGTGACGGTAAAGGATGCGGGGGCGGTTGCCGACCTTGACGCCTTCCGCAAAGAGGGAGCGCTCGGGCTCTTTAAGAAGGGCGAGGGCGTTCAGATCGTCTACGGTCCCGAGGCGGACGTCATCAAGTCGGATATCAACGATCTTCTGTGAGCATGCGTCATCGGCTTCTGACTCTCAACGTTCACAGTCAGCCCGATGCGGCAAGCGACGGGGAGGCGGTTTTGGCGCTCTGCGAGCTTTTCGGTCGGCTTCGCCCGACAGTGGTTGCTCTGCAGGAGGTCTGTCAGAGCCGAGGGGCAGAGCTGCTATCCGAGTCTCCCCTCGGCTACCGCGCGGCAGAGCCGACGGCGGTTTTGCGCCGTGACCTTTTCGTTTTGCGCCTATCTCGCGCGCTTGCCGAGCTTGGCCTATGGTACGAATGGAGCTACCTGCCGATCAAGCTCGGGTATGGGAAATACGACGAGGGCGTGGCGCTGCTGTCAAGCGAGCCGATCTCGGAGACCGAGACCTTGACGGTCAGCCGAACGGCGGAGTATCGCAGCTGGAAAACGCGTCGCTTGCTCGGCGCGCACATCGGCGGCGCCTGGTTTTACAGCGTGCATTTCGGATGGTACGAGGATCCCGAGGAGCCCTTTTCGGAGCAATGGGCGCGCGCCCTCCGAGGCTTCGGGCGGCACCCCTGCGAGCCGATCTATCTGCTGGGGGATTTCAATTCCCCTGCCGAAGCCGAGGGCGGCGGATACGATCTCGTGACAAAAAGCGGCTATTTCGACGCCTGGAGCCTTGCAGGGGGGCGTGAGGGCGCAACCGTCTTGGGTGCCGTTGACGGCTGGGAGAAAAACGGCGCAAGGGGCCTTCGTATCGATCATATTCGATCAAGCCGTCCCTTTTCGGGGGGATGGGCGTGTCGGGTGCTCGATGGGAAGCAGGGCCCCGTCATATCGGACCATTTCGGGGTCTATGCAGAAATCGAAGGAGGATAACGAGGTGCATCAAAGGAGAGCGGGGATCCTTCTCCCCGTATTTTCGCTTCCGTCGCGGTATGGGATCGGCTGCCTTGACTCGGCTGCCTACCGCTTCGTGGATTTTCTTGCCGAGGCGGGGCAGAGCGAGTGGCAGATCCTGCCGCTTGGCCCGACGGGCTACGGCGACTCCCCCTATCAATCCTTTTCAAGCTATGCGGGAAGCCCCTATTTCGTCAGTCTTGAGGCACTGATCGGCGACCGTCTTCTCCTTGAGGCGGAGTGCGACGCGGCGGGTCTTGAGGAGAGTGGCAGATGGGTCGATTACGGGCTGCAATACGAGCGCCGCATGCCGCTTCTGAGGCTTGCATACGAGCGGTTTTTGGAGCGTGACAAAACAGATTTTACCGCATTTTGTGAAAGCCACCCCCACGTGATGGAGTACGCACTCTTTATGGCACTCAAGGATCTGCACGGCGGGGTCCCCTGGAACGAATGGGAAAGAGAGTTTCGCTTCCGGGAGGAGACGGGGCTCTCGCGCGCAAGGCATGAGCTTTCGCGCGAGAGCGGCTTCTACGCCTTTTTGCAGTACCGCTTTTTCGCAGATTTCGACCGCCTTCACGCCTATGCGAGAGAAAAGGGGATCTCGATCATCGGGGATCTGCCGATCTACGTGTCGTACGACAGCGCCGACGTGTGGGCATCCCCCTTTCATTTTCAGCTTGACGAGGAGCTTCGCCCGACGGCGGTTGCCGGCTGTCCTCCCGACGGCTTTTCTCCCTGCGGTCAGCTCTGGGGAAACCCTCTGTACCGCTGGGAGGTGCACGAGAGGGAGGGGTTCGCCTGGTGGGTTTCGCGCATCCGCGCGGCAAAACGCCTGTGCGACACCCTTCGCATCGACCACTTCAGGGGCTTTGACGCCTACTACGCCATCCCAAAAGATGCCCCCGACGCAAGGCAGGGGCGCTGGGAGAAGGGACCGGGTATGGCGCTCTTTCGTGCGCTTTCCAAGGCGACCCCCGACCTTGACGTCATCGTCGAGGATCTCGGCTTTGTCGATGAGTCGGTGCGTCGGCTGGTCCGTGAATCTGGCTTTCCCAATATGCGCGTGCTTGAGTTTGGCTTTGACACACGCGACACCTCTGCAAAAAGCGATCACCTTCCGCATAATTACCCCGCGCGGTGCGTCGCTTATCTTGGCACGCACGACAATGAAACGCTCCATACCTGGCTAAGGAATCTCGGAATCGGGGAGCGCCACTTGGTTTCACAGTATCTTGCCATCGGTGACGCCGATGATGCAACGACCGAGAATGCCCTGCTTGCACTGCTACTCCGAAGCCCCGCCGAGCGCTGTATCGTGACCCTCGGGGATTGGCTCGGGCTTGACCGACGGGCAAGGATCAACACCCCCTCGACGGCAAGCGGAAATTGGCGCTGGCGGGTATCGGGAGAGCAGCTTTCCGCCGCGCTTTGCGAGCGGATCCTCGAAATGACCGCGCTCTACGGAAGACGAAACGAAAGCAAAGGAGACCAAATATGAGAAGCTTTGAATATACCGTAAAGGATGCGCTCGGGCTTCATGCACGCC
>JAFYMH010000094.1 GCA_017556685.1 Clostridia bacterium
CGAGGCGGGGGATAGAGCTCGGCGCGAAGTATCTCGCCCGAATACCAGAAGGAGCTTTTTATATTTTCGGTTCGCCACTCGCAGCCCGAAACGACGAGATCTGCCATTTTGGAGTCGTTGATCGCGCTCGCGACGTAGCGGGGCGAGAGGGTGTCCGCTGCGTCGGCTTCGATCGCCTTGACGCAAACGTCGCCGTGCCAGGTCTGGATATATTTTTGACCCCTTCTTTTACGAACGTAGGGCGGCTTACGGCAGTTGTCTATCCAAACGGCGGCGGTCGCCAGCTCGTATACCCAACCGAGCGACCGCAGGTGAACGCTACGAACGCCGCTCGGCAGGGTGAGCGACGGGTCGGACAACACCCAGACCGCGTCTACGTCTACCCTTCTCGACAACAGTCGGTCACAGATGCGGGCGGGACAGTCGCCGTAGCCCCGTCCGAAGAAGCTTGAAAAAACCACTTTGTTTTTCTTTATCGGGAAGAGGCGAAGCAGGTAGAAAAGCGGAATGAACACGGTGTCTGCGATAAGTGCGCGAAGCGTTTCCTTCAAGTCAGTCACCTCTTTTTTTGAGCAGGAGACCACGGGCGGCTCGCCAAAGAAAGGCGAGGCTGGTGTTCTTTGTCAGGGCGGCGAGAGAAAGGTACACCGTAGCACCGCTGGTGACCTGAAGCACCAGACGGAGTGCCGTAGGTGTCGGAACGAGCAGCCAAAGTGAGGCGGCAAGTGCCATAGCGCCCGAAAGCGCGACCGAGGGAAGCAGGTCGTGCAGCTGCTCGGTGGCGGTGTAGCCAAGGTGCTTTTTGAGGGCGGGGAGGTTTATCAGAGTGCTGCAGACCGAGTAGACGAGGGTCGAGACGGCAACGGCAAGCACGCTTATTTTCAGACCGACGATAAGCAACAGTAAGAAGATCGGTCTTTTTAAGAAAAGCTCAAGCTTCAAAACGGTGTCGCTCCTGCCCTTGGCGTTCAACGCCTGAAGCGAGACGTCACCGAGCATCGAGATCGACGTGGCGAAGCTGAGCAGCTGAACGAAGGGGATACAGTCGACCCATTTTTCGGTCAGGAGCAGGCGTATCAGCGGTGAGGCAACGACGGCAAGACCGACCGAGGCGGGGAGAACGACGAAGGATATTATACGAAGCGCGGCGCGGAGCTTTTCTTTGAGGAGAGCCGAGTCGTCGCCGACCCGAGAAAGGGCGGGAAAGAGCACCGAGAGGAGCGCGTTTCCGACGTTGTCGGTGGCAAGGGTTGAAAAGTTTCTGCCGCGGTCGTAGTAAGCGAGCTCGGCTTCGGTGTAGACCTTGCCGATCATAAGCGAGCGCAGCTGGGCGAAGAGAACGCCCAAAAAGGAGGTGGCGGTGAGCTTCCAGCCAAAGCGTATGAGCGGCTTTGCCGCCCGAAGTGAAAAGAGAGCGCGCGGACGCCAGCTTACCGTGAAGAGCAGAACGGCGGTGCTGACCAAAGCTCCGGTCAGATACTGACCGACGATCGCCCAGACGCCAAAGCCGTAAATTGCCATAGCGACGCCGACGACGCCCGACGCCAAAGACCCCCCGAGCGTTGAGAAGAAGTACTTACGGAAGATCATTTTTCGCGCAACGTAGGCGTGCTGGATCGAGTTTAGCGCGCCGATGGGTAAGCGAAGGGCAAAAACGCGCAGGATCGGGGAAAGCGTTGGCTCGTCGTAGATCTCCCCGACGGTCGGCGCGATGAAAAACAACAA
>JAFYMH010000095.1 GCA_017556685.1 Clostridia bacterium
ACGTCCGCGCAAGGGCAAGGGCGTATGCCGACAGCGTTCGCCCCGCGATGGATGCTTTGCGGCAAACGGTCGATAAGATGGAGCCGATCGTCCCGAGCGATCTCTGGCCGGTTCCGGGGTATGGCGATCTCATGTTTGGCGTATAAGACGGCGCTTCTCACCGAAGCCTGCCGCGCCCCGGCTTGCATCCTTGGCGAGAGCCGAAGCCCTTGTAGGGCAGGGGGATCTCTCGCCGCATTCCCTCTCGTTTACTGTCAAAGCGCAATTTTTGCATACGCTCAAAGGGACTGTCTGAATTTTCGTTCAGACAGTCCCTTTTTCTTCTTACCTTTTCATATTATGTCTTAGGTGCAAGGATCGTCAGATAAACGATCTCGGTCGGCACACCGATACGAGGAATTCTGATCGAGTTGTGCATACCGCGCGAAACGAGGAGCCTGCCTTGCTCAAGCAGCCCCGACGTGTATTTCGGAAAAAGCCCCTGCCCGGGGGCGAAGATCGGTCTTCCGAAAAGGCGCCACTGACCGCCGTGCGCATGCCCCGAGAGGGTCAGGTCGATCTTCCGTTCCTTAATATACAAGGGGTAGTATTCGGGATGGTGGCAGAGCAGAAGCTTAAAGCCCTCTTCCTTTTCAAAGGCGTCGAGAAAGGCACTCGACGGCTCCCCCCCTCGGTAGAGTGCCGAGGTAAGTCCGCCAATACGGATGCCGCACATTTCAACCGAGCTTGCATCGAGCGTCACGGCGCCAAGCTCGGCAAGCGCCGAGGAAACCGCAGGGCTTTCGCTTGAGTCGTGGTTGCCTTTGCAATAAACGGTGGCAAGCCCCTTTGGGAGTCGGCTGAGGAACAAAGCGGCGTTTTTGTCCGAGAGAGGGTTGCGCGGAGGACTCTCGTAAAGATCCCCGACGATGCAAAGAAGATCGGGCGGATCGAGCGAGAGCATCTCGGCGCCAAGGATCGCGGCACGCTCTCCGTCGTGCAGGTCTGCGGCAATGGCAAGCCGAAGAGGGCGCTCAATACGCTCGCTTACAAGCGTATATTCGGTTTTGATCAGCCTTGCCATATCCGCCTCCTCTGCCTTTTTATACAGTATACAAAAAAAATTTAAAAAAGTCAACAAAACCCCTTGACAAAGCAAAAGCACTTTGCTATAATAGTCACGTAAACAAGACTAAGTCCCAATAAGGAGCCAATATGAATAGGAGGAATACCGCACAGAAAAGAGCAGTTTACGATTGCCTGATGGAAATGGGGCATCCGACGGCAACCTCGCTTTACGATCGCGTAAGGGAGAGATTCCCCGAGATCAGCCGCTCAACCGTCTTTCGTATTCTGAAGGAATGGGCAGGCGACGGCGAGGCGCTTCGCTTCTCGGTCGGAGACGGCGAGGATCGCTACGATGCAACGACGCGCGTACATTACCATATTCTCTGCGTTGGCTGCGGCCGCGTGGAGGATGCGGATCTGCCGCCGATGCGCGAGCTGCTTGAGTTTCACGATGAGGAAAACGGCTTTCGGATTCTCGGACATACAGCGAGCTTCCGAGGGATGTGTCCCGACTGTATGAAAAAAACCTTAAACTAAAAAATAAAAATATTGCTTTGAAAGGAAATTTTAGTCATGAAAAAATGGAGATGCACAATTTGCGGAGAGATCGTTGAGGGAGAGCACGCACCCGACAGATGCCCCCTTTGCAAGGCACCGAGCGAGAAGTTCGTTGAGGTGGTCGAGGAGATGGGCTGGGCAACCGAGCACGTCGTCGGAATCGCCAAGGACGCTCCCGCCGAGATCATCGAGGGGCTTCGCGCCAACTTTAACGGAGAGTGCACCGAGGTCGGTATGTACCTTGCAATGGCTCGCGTTGCATTCCGTGAGGGCTATCCCGAGATCGGACTCTACTGGGAGAAGGCAGCTTACGAGGAGGCTGAGCATGCATCCAAGTTTGCCGAGCTGCTCGGAGAGTGCATCTCGACCTCTACCAAGGAGAACCTTGAGGCACGCGTTGCCGCCGAGAACGGCGCAACCTCGGGCAAGTTCGAGCTTGCAAAGCTTGCAAAGAAGCTTGACCTTGACGCCATTCACGATACCGTTCACGAGATGGCAAAGGACGAGGCACGTCACGGCCGCGCCTTCCAGGGCTTCCTTGACAGATATTTTGCAAAGTAAGCTCAAAAATTCAAGGATCCGAAGGATTCCCCGATTGCTCGGGATCCTTCGGATCCTTTTTTTGCTTTAGAGAAAGCGGATTATTTCAGAAGATTTGCCTTGATGTAATCGGCACTGACCTTGATCGAGCGCAGGCTGTCGCCGTCAAGGAAGCCGTTGTCCTGCTCAACGATAAAGGACTTGACCCCGGTCGATTCTGCAAGCGGAATGATGTCCTCAAAGTTGATGTTGCCGTTACCAATCTCGGTGATGTAGGGAACGCTGACCGTCGAGCCGTCGCTGAGCGTCAGGTCGCGGCAGGCGCCCATGTCCTTAAGGTGCAGAATATCGACCCTTCCCTTGAGACGGCGGATCATCTTGCAGATATCGTAGCCGCCGTGCTGTACCCAGTAGGTATCAAGAACGAAGGAGATATTGTTGGGGTCAAAGCCGTCGATGAGGTGATCCATCATCGTTTTGCCGTCTTCAAAGCGCCTAAACTCAAAGGAATGATGATGGTAGGTGAGCTTGAATCCGTTCCTTGCAAGCTTTGCCGCAACTTCGTTTGCCTGGTCGATAAAGCGAAGCAGGTTCTCGCGCGAGTCGCCCGCACCGCCGGGCATTGCGCCCATACCGATATTGGTGGTTCCGAGGATCTCGTGAACGCGCATGGTATCGTCGGTCTCAAGCGAGGTCTTAGCCCAAGGATAGTGGGTTCCGCAGATCGAAAGTCCCGCATCGCGTGCGGCGGCGGCAAACGCCTCGGGCGGAAGCTGAAGCGCGCCTGCTGTCTGCACCTCGCTGTAGCCGTACTCCTTCAGAGTCCGAAAGGACGAGCGGATAGCCTCCTCGCCGTCCATATAATCGCGAATCGAAAAAAGCTGAAGTCCGAACTGTTTCATTTTCGTTTGCTCACTTTCCTATGTTGTTTTAGGGCATCTGCCCCTATGATAGCAAAAATTCGGTAGCCTGTCAAGAGAGATTAAAGCTCTGTGATCGCCCGGTCGATCGACTTAGCGGCGTGCTTTCCCGCACCCATCGCCAAAATGACGGTCGCCGCCCCCGTGACGGCGTCGCCGCCCGCATAGACCCCCTTGCGCGAGGTCATCGCGCTCGCCTCGTCGATGACGATGCCGCCGCGTGCATTGACGGTAAGCCCCTCGGTTGTGGATTTGATCAGGGGGTTCGGGCTGGTTCCGATCGACAGGATGACCGCTTCGACCTCAAGGGTGATCTCGGAATTCGGGATCTCGATCGGTCTGCGGCGGCCGCTTGCATCTGGCTGACCAAGCTCCATCTGCACGCATCGGATCCCCGTGACGAAGCCGTTTTTCGGGTCGCGCGGATCCTCTTGGTTTTGGTAGCCGAGAATTTCGACGGGATTATGCAGAAGGCGGAAATCAACCCCCTCCTCGATCGCGTGCTCGACCTCCTCGCGCCTTGCGGGAAGCTCCTCAAGGCTTCGGCGGTAGATGACGTAGACTCGCTCGGCACCGAGGCGAAGCGCCGTTCTTGCCGCGTCCATCGCAACGTTTCCGCCGCCGACGACGGCAACGCGCTTTGCACGCAGGATCGGCGTTTGGCTGTCGCTTTGGTACGCCTTCATGAGATTGCTTCGGGTGAGGTATTCGTTTGCCGAATAGACCCCCTTAAGTCCCTCGCCTTGGATGCCCATAAAGCGGGGAAGTCCGGCGCCGCTTCCGATGAAGACCGCCTCGAAGCCATCCTCAAAGAGATCATCGACCGTCAGGGTCTTTCCGATAATGACGTTGGTTTCAAAGCGAACCCCGAGGGCGCGGAGCTTTTCGATCTCAAGGTGCACGATACGCTTGGGCAGACGGAATTCCGGGATCCCGTATACGAGAACGCCTCCCGCAACGTGCAGAGCCTCAAAGACCGTCACCCCGTAGCCGCGTCTGGCAAGCTCGCCCGCGCAGGAGAGTCCTGCGGGCCCCGAGCCGACGATCGCCACGCGATGGCCGTTCGGTGTGGGGAGAGAGGGCATTGTGCCAATATTCTCGTTATGCCAATCGGCAACGAAGCGCTCGAGCCGTCCGATGCCGACCGGCTCGCCCTTGGCGCCGCGGACACAGCCCGCCTCGCACTGATGCTCCTGGGGGCAAACGCGTCCGCAAACGGCGGGAAGCGAGGATGCGCGGTTAATGATCTGATACGCCCCCTCGAAGTCCCCTTCCTTGACCTTGGCGATGAAGGCGGGGATCTCCACGTTGACGGGACAGCCCTTGACGCAGGCGGCATTCTTACAGGAGAGGCAACGCGTTGCCTCCTCCATCGCCGTCTCGGCGTCATACCCGAGGGCAACCTCGTCGAAGTTTCCTCTGCGGATCGAAGGCTCCTGCACGGGCATGGGGCATTTGGATTTGGACAGATTGGGTGAAGGCATCTCAGACTCCTTTATCGGCCGCACCCCGAAAGAGATTGCAGCTTTCCTCATAGCGGTGACGCTCAAAATCCCGATACATCGTCGAGCGGCTGATCGCCTCGTCGAAGTCGACCTTAAAGCCGTCGAATTCAGGGCCGTCAACGCATGCAAATTTCGTTTTTCCTCCAACCGTCAGGCGGCATCCGCCGCACATTCCGGTTCCGTCGATCATGATGGGGTTCATCGACACGGTCGTTTTCACGCCGAACGGACGGGTGGTAGCGACGACGAACTTCATCATCACGAGCGGCCCGATGGTAATGACCTCGTCGTATTGCTCTCCCGCCTCCAGCCACGCCTTAAGAGGCGCGGTGACGACGCCGCGCTCGCCGTGCGAGCCGTCGTCGGTCATGACGGCAAGGCGGCTTGACGCCGCGCGGAATTCATCCTCCAGGATAACGAGCTCCCTCGATCGGAAGCCGATGACGGTATGTACCTCACAGCCAAGCTCCGCGAGCCTCTTTGCGATCGGAAGTGCGATGGCACAGCCGACGCCGCCCCCGACGATGCAAACGCGGCGCTTTCCCTCGGTTTCGGTTTTTTTACCGAGAGGGCCTGCAAAATCGGCGATCGCATCCCCCGCCTCAAGGCGCGAGAGCGCCTCGGTCGTTGCTCCGACGGTCTGGAAAATGATGCGCACGGTTCCCCTTATGCGGTCAAAGCCCGCAACCGTCAGAGGGATCCGCTCGCCGCGATCGTCAACGCGCAAAATGACGAACTGACCGGGCTCTGCTCTTTTTGCAACGTACGGCGCCTCGATCTCCATTTGGGTAACGGTGGGGTTGAGGGGGCGCTTACTTACGATACGGTACATGGCCTTTTCCTTTCCTGAAGCCGAAGCTAACAAATGATCTGAAATCGTTTCAAAATATTATAGCAGAAGAAAGGGGGGCTTGTCAAGACGGGCACCCCGTTTTTCGATCCCCGTACGGCATTTTCAAGGCGCACCGCTTTTTTTCTGTCCGAGGCGAAAATCGCTTGACGGAAGCGAGAATTTTTGCTATAATATTTTCGAGAAAACCACGAAACCTTATATGAGGATGCGTATGGACTTCTGCATGCCGACCGGCATTGAAATTGAAAGACGGTATCTGATCGAGCGCCCCGATGAGGGAAGGCTGATCTCGCGCTACGGCGCCGAGATCCGGGAGATCGAGCAGACCTATCTCGTGACGCCGACGGGGTACAGCTCCGAGCGCGTGCGAAGCGTTTTTTTTAGGGGCGAGCGGAGCTATACGCATACTCGAAAGAGACGCATCTCGTCTGCCTCTGCTCTTGAAGAAGAGGAAACGGTGGACAGGGCGCGCTACCGCGAGCTTCTCCTTCGCGCCGATCCCGAGAGGAACGTGATCTCAAAGCGCCGCATAGCCTTTTTTTGGAAAGGGCAGAGCTATGAGATCGATCTCTACCCCTTCTGGGAGCGCGTTGCCATTCTGGAAACCGAGCTGAATGACGAGGGGGCGGTCTTAAGTTTCCCTTCTGAGATAAAGGTTTTAAGAGAGATCACGGGGTTTCGGGAGCTGTCGAACCATGCGCTGGCACGTCGGGTGCCGAGCGAGGGGGAGCTCCTTCGACTTGAATAATTTTTGACGCATTGACGCATATTGAACGAAAAAACGTGCCGCCCTCTGCGGACGGAAAGGAGAGCCCGATTTGCTTGCAGGTGAAAGACTTTTAACGCGGCGTCAGCTTGTCGGCGTGCGCGGAAACCGCTTCTTTTTCTCCTATCCTGTCGTCTTTTTGCTCTTTGCTCTGGCGTGCGCCGTTACGGTCAGCCGTCAGTACGTGGCGGGCGCGGTCCTCTTTGTCGCGATCATTTGCCTTGAGCTCTTTTTGTGCAGCGATCTGACGGTGCTAGGGCTACCGCTGCTTTTGATGATCGTGTTTCTGCTCAACTGCTACGATAGCTTTGACACCTTCATTCATTTTGCGTGGGGCGCACCGATCGTTATCTTCGCCCTGCTTTACAATCTCGTCGTTTACCGCGAGAGCCTGAAGGTCGGGCGTACGCTCTACGGCTGGATCGCCGTTTCTCTGGCTCTGCTTCTCGGCGGGGTCGGTACCATCAGTGCCGCCGACTATTTTTCGCCGATGTCGCTCTATTACGTCCTTGGACTTGGCGTCGGGATGCTTGCCTTTTATCTTCTCGTGCGCTCGCGCTTTGCGGTGCAGAGCGTGTATACCCTGTTTTCCCGCGTTGCGTGCATCATGTATCTCGTTGGGCTTCTTGCGGTCGTCAATATCGCCTCGTACTATTATCATAAGCTGAGCGGTGGCGGGACGCTTTCGGGAGCGATGATGATGTTTCAGGCATCGAATAACCTCTCGACCTTCCTCATGTTTGCCATGCCCTTCCCGATCTGGTATGCCTTAAAGCAAAACCCCTTTCACGCGGCTTCGGCGTTTATCTTTTATCTTGGGATCGTAGCAACCGGCTCGCGCGCGGGCTTCGTGCTCGGAACGGTTGAGTTTCTCATTTGTCTTGCCTTCTGGTCGAGGTACGGCGGTCGGATCGTGCGCTTTTTCTGCTTTTCGATCGTTTCGACGGGGGCGCTGCTCGCGATCCTTCTCGTCACCGAGATCGAAACGCTGATTCCGGGCTTCAATTTCGTTTCCATGGAGGAAATGCGCTATAAGGCGATCGGGGTCGCCTGCGACAGCTTCCTTTCGCATCCGATCTTCGGCATCGGGCTCAAAAACCATGCGCTTGACGGTATTTACAGTCCCAAAAAGGGAGCGTTGTGCTGGTTTCATATGTACGTGCCGCAGATCATTGCCTCTATGGGCTCGGTCGGCATCGTTGCCTATCTGACCCAGTTCCTGATCCGTATGTCTCTGATCGTGCGCCGACACACGACGCCCCTTCGTCTGACCCTCGGCATCTCCTATATCGGGATCCTTCTGATGTCGCAGATCAATCCCGGGGAGTTCTGCCCGATCCCGTACGGCATGATGACCGTCGTGATCTTCGCCCTGCTTGAGCAGCTCGGGGAGACCGAGCGCCTTGCCTACCGCCTTGCCCCCGAGTGGGCAGAGGCATTTTCAGCTTAAGCCGCCCACATTGACTTTCTTGAATTCGTTTTTTGGAGGATATAAATCATGACAGAGCTTGAAAAAAAGGTATATGATCTTGGTGTGCTTCCCGTTATCAAGATCAGCAATCCCGACGATGCCATCCCGCTTGCGAAGGCACTGATCGACGGCGGACTTCCCGCAGCTGAGATCACCTTCCGTACCTCCTGCGCCGCCGAGGCGATCAAGAGGATCACCGAGGCCTATCCCGAGATGCTCGTCGGTGCCGGAACGGTGCTGAACGCCGAGCAGGTCGATGCCGCCGTTGCGGCAGGCGCATCATTTATCGTCAGCCCCGGCTTCAACCCCAAGACGGTTGCATACTGCAGATCGAAGAATATCCCGATCATCCCCGGCTGCTCCTCTCCCTCGGACATCGAGCAGGCGATCGAGCTCGGGCTTGAGACCGTCAAGTTCTTCCCGGCAGAGGCGGCGGGCGGTCTGAAGATGCTCAAGGCAATGGCGGCTCCCTACGGCGCGATGCGCTTTATGCCGACGGGCGGCATTGATGCAAGCAACCTGCTTTCCTACCTCAGCTTTGATAAGATCCTTTGCTGCGGCGGAAGCTTCATGGTCAAGGACGAGCTGATCAAGGCGGGCGACTTTGCCACCATTACCGAGCTGACCCGCGGCGCCGTTCGCTCGATGCTCGGCTTTGAGTTCGCGCATATCGGCATCAATACCGAGTGCAAGGAGGAGGCAGAGCGTGCGGCAAAGCTCTTTGACGTCATGTTCGGTATGCCGATCCGCGAGACGAGCAAGAGCTATTTCGCAGGCAGCTCCTTTGAATTAATGATGAAGCCCGGCCCCGGAAAGTACGGACATATCGGCATCAAGACCAACTTCGTTGACCGCGCGATCGCTTATTTTGAGAGACTCGGCTTTGCTTTCGACCCCGAGAGCATCGTCTACGCCGAGAACGGCAAGCCGAAGTTCGCCTATTTCAAGGACGAGATTGCCGGCTTTGCGGTACATATCGTAGCCAAATAAGAACCCTTTGAAGTTAAGGGGCTGTCACATTTGGCGCTTCTCACCTAAATCTGATGCGCCCCAATGCAAAACGGCTCCGTGCGAATTTCGCACGGAGCCGTTTTTTCTATTTTGATGAGGACTCGGGGCGATTCAGTCCCCGAAAAGCTCGGGGTGTCGCGCGAGAGCGTCCTCTGCGGCGGCTCGGTCGGCAAGCTTCTTGCTTTTCCCGACTCCGAAGCCGACGTCGCTTCGGTCGATCCGAAGGTTCACGCGATATTCCTTTGCATGATCGGGTCCCGACTCTGCCGTGAGAGCGAAGTCATAGGCAAGGCGCCTTTTCTCGCAGTACTCCTTGACGGTCGATTTGGGATCCTTTCGTACGCTCGGCTGCTCGGTCAGACGCTCGGGGCGGTCGAGCCGCTCAAGAAGCGGGACAAGAACGCTGAAATCCATATCCGAATCGAGCGCGATCGCGCCGATGATGCTCTCGAAAAGATCCTCAAGGGGAGACGCCTCGGTGAGAATTCCGTTTGCAATATCGCCTCGGCTGACGCGCAGATACCCGGCGAGGTCAAGCCCGCGCATAATCCCCGACAGCGCGCGCTTATCCGAGAGATTGCTCTTGATGCGCGAGAGATCCCCCTCGGTGAGGGGAGAGATGAGTCCGCGCTCCCCGATGCTCGTACAGCGCCTCACGAGGATCATGGCAAGGACGGCAGAGAGAACGCTGTCGCCGATAAATTCAAGCACCTCGTTCGAATCGGTATCGGCGGGGGTCCTTGCCTGAAGCATTTCGTTGGTATAGGAGCTTCGGGTAAAGGCTTGCTTTAGGAGTGCGGGATTTTTGAAGCGGTATCCGAGCCGCTCCTCGATCTCCCTGATCGCCTGCTCGGTCATATCTTCCTCCCTCTGTTCTCGCGGCAGCTCAGAAAGCGTGCAATCAGGTCGCGCGTGATCCGAACTGCAATGACGCCGAGGATGATGCCGCTGGCAATACCGAGTCCGATGAGCAGAGACTCTCTTCCGTATTTAAGGAAATTCGCGCCGTTCGCCTTGATGGCGGCGTACATCGTATGGTAAAGGAGTCCTCCAGGAACGAGAGGGATGATCGCGGAGGTATAGAACATGGTTGCGGGGGCGCGATGAAGGATCGCCATCAGATATCCCGAGACCGAGGCGAAGAGCGCTCCGACGAAGTTGGCGATAAAGAGATCTGCCGTCAGGTAATCGAAAAGCGCGTAGACGGCAAAGCTGAGAACGCCGAGAAGCGTAACGGTCGGCAGAAGCCGAAGCTCAACGCGAAGCAGGATCGAATACCCAAGGGTCCCGAGCAGCGCCGAGCCGAGAAGGATCAGAAACTCAACCATCAGACGACACCTCCCGTCAGAGCAAAGGCAAGGAATATTCCGAAGGCGATCGAGACCGCGAGCAGAAGCGTTCGCATCAGTCCAATAAGTCCCGTCAGAATATCTCCGAGAAGCAGGTCGCGCAGAGCTGCTCCGAAGGTGAGTCCCGGAATATGCGGCATGATCAGTCCGATGACGATATAGTCAACGCCATCGGCAAGCTGCAGGCGGCAAGCAAAGGTCGCGAGAAGACCGCCGAGAAAGATCAGAAGAACGAGCGAGGCAAAGGCGTTGAAGCTCGAGGGGATCAGACGGATCACCCCCGTGATCAGAAGCGAGATCAGTCCGGACGCCAGCATGTCCCTTGCGCTTCCGCCGAAAAAGATGGCAAAGCCGCCGGCGCAGATCAGGGATCCGATCAGCTCAAGCCAGGCGGGGAAGGGCGAATAGTGCTTCGCCTCGGCAACCGCTACCTGCGCCTCCTCAAGGGTCATCTCCCTTCTGCAGAGTGCGCGGGAGATCTCGTTCAGACGGGAAAGGCGAGCCATATGGCTTTCGATCGAGAGCACGCGCCGCGTATGCGAGGCGTAGGTGCCGCATTCCATGCGGACCGTGGCGGTTACGATCGAGTTGATCGAAAAGACCTCAACGTGCGCCGCGCCGTGCGCGTAGCAGATGCGCTCGACAGTCTCCTCAACGCGATGTACCTCGCCGCCCGCACGAAGGGTATGTACGGCAACGTCAAGCGCCGTGCGAAGCAGAAAATCGGGATCGACCGATTCTTTTGTAGCTACAGGATGCGTGCAGTCCATGCTTTTTTCGTCCTTGCCTTAAAGATTGGTAGTAATATCATACATGATTTTATCCGAAATGTCAAGATTGAGTCGGATGGGAATCCGGAAAAGTAAAAAGGCAGAAAGCTCCGTACATTCGTGTACGGAGCTTTCTGGTGCCGGTGGCGGGGGTCGAACCCGCACGGTATTGCTACCAAAGGATTTTGAGTCCTCCTCGTCTGCCAATTCCAACACACCGGCGTATGCTCATCTATTATAGCACGGCAAAAATAAAAAATCAAGACCCGACAATGAAATATTTCTCCTCGCGCGGCTTGATTTTCGGGTGAGCTATGATATAATAACGGTAAAGAAAGGGGGGACGGAATGCAGAGCAAGGACTATTTGATCGGTGCGGATGAAGCGGGGCTTACCGTCCTTGACTTTCTTCGTCGGCTCGGCTATTCCTCGACCCTGATCAAAAGGGTCAAGGCAACGGGGATTACCTTGAACGGGACGGCGGTCACCGTCCGCGCGCGCCTCGGGG
>JAFYMH010000096.1 GCA_017556685.1 Clostridia bacterium
CCTCGCTTCTCCCGATGCTCGCTTCGCCCGATGCCGAGCTTGCCGTCCTTGAGCTTTCGAGCTTTCAGCTGCTCGACGCCTTTCCGCTCGAGCGGCAAGGGGGGATCCCCTTCCGCGGGGCGATCCTGAATCTCAGCGAGAACCATCTTGATTTTCACGGCACGATAGACGAGTATTTTTCGGCAAAGAAAAAGATCCTTGCCGAGGATACGCTCCCGATCCTCCCCCTCTCTCTTGCCGAGCTTGGACGGGGGTTTTCGGGGATAGCGCACCTCTTTTCCCCCTTTGATGCCAAGCTCCCCTATCCCGCGCGGCTCTATTTTCCGCAAAGCGGCGAGCTTCTCTGCCGCGAGGCGTCGGGGGAGACGAGGCGCCTTGCCTCTCTTTCGGGCTTTCGGCTTCAGGGGGAGCACAACCTAAAAAACCTGCTTGCCGCGGTGGCCCTGTGCGACGGGCTCGTTTCGGGCGAGGCGATCGAAAGGGCGATTATGACTACCGAGCCGGTTGACCGCCGCATGACCGAGATCGGGCGCTGTCGCGGCGCCGTCTGCATCGACAGCTCGATCGACTCGACCCCGAGCCGAACCGCAACCACCCTTCGGGCGATCCGATCCGACTCGATCGTGCTTTTGCTCGGCGGTGCCTCAAAGAATCTCTCGACGGCGCCCCTGACCGAGGCGCTTGACGCGCGCGTGCGCGCGATCTTCACCTTCGGGCGCGAGGGCAGGCGTCTTTTCGACGCCATCGAGGAAAGCGGCTTTCGGGGGGAGCTTACACTTTGCCGAGGCTTTGACGAGGCGGTTCTCTCTGCCGCTTCGGTCCTGACCGAAAGAGACACCCTTCTTCTCTCCCCTGCCTGCACGAGCTACGACGAATTTCAAAGCTATACAGAGCGAAGCCGCCGCTTTCGGGCGTTGCTTCGACTTGACCCTAAAGGAAGCGAAAAGATATGAGAAAAATTCAAAAAAGCGATCTGCCGAGCCTTGTCCGCGAGGCGGAGGAAAAGCTCTCGCCGATCTTTGCCGAGATCGGGCGGCGCGCCGAGGCTCTTACCGAGCGCGTGCTCGGCTCGTTTCGTCGGCACCGCGTGTCTGAGACGATGCTCGGCTCGACCAACGGCTACGGCTATGACGATGTGGGCCGCGACACGCTCGACAAAATCTACGCAGACGTCTTCGAGGCAGAAGCGGCGATCGTTCGGCACAGTATTGCCAGCGGAACGCACGCTCTGACGATCGGGCTCTTTGCCCTGCTCCGTCCCGGGGACGTGATGCTCTCGGTCACGGGCAAGCCCTACGATACCCTTGACGAGGTCATCGGCATCTCGGGCGAGGCGGGACGTGGCTCGCTTGCCGATTTTGGCGTGACCTACAGGGAGGTCGCCCTGCTCCCCGACGGAGGCATTGACAGGGACGGCATCCTTCGTGCAATCGACGAAACCAAAGAGCACCTGAAGGTCGTTTTCCTCCAGCGCTCAAAGGGGTATCTCGACCGTCCGACCCTGTCTGTCGAGGAGATCGGCAAGATCGCCTCGCTCGTTCACTCGAAAACCAACGCCTTTGTCGTCGTTGATAACTGCTACGGCGAGTTTACCGAGATGCAGGAGCCGACGGCGGTCGGAGCAGATCTTATGATCGGCTCGCTGATCAAGAATCCCGGCGGCGGTATGGCCGAGTCGGGCGGATACCTTGCAGGGACAAGCCGTGCCGTTGAGCTTGTCGGCTACCGACTGACCGCACCCGGGGTCGGAACCGAGATCGGCGCCTCGCTTGGGCAGAACCGCTCGCTCTATAAGGGCTTTTTCTACGCACCGCATACCGTTGCCGAGGCGCTGAAAACGGCGCATCTCGCCGCCTATCTCTTTGATGCGATCGGGCTTAGCTGCGAGCCGAGCTGGCAGACCCGTCGCTCGGACATCATTCAGACGGTTCGCTGCGGATCCCCCGAGCTTCTGATCGCGCTCGTGCGCGGGATCCAGGCAGGCTCTCCGGTCGACGCCTTCGTCACCTGCGAGCCCTGGGCAATGCCGGGCTACGGCGACCCCGTCATCATGGCGGCAGGAACCTTCGTGCAGGGCGCGTCGCTTGAGCTGTCTGCCGACGGACCGATCCGTCCCCCCTACAACGCCTATTTCCAGGGGGGGCTTACCTACGAAAGCGGAAAATACGGAGTCCTCTCGGCGGTTTCTGCCGTGCTCGACGCCATGGATGCGTAAGAAAGGAACGAAATGAAAAAACTGATCTCATCTTTGTTGCTCATTTGTCTTCTCTCTCTCTCTCTTGCCTCCTGCGGCGGCTCGGGGGATACGCCTCCCGGCATGAAGCTTCTTTCAAACGAGGCGCGGGACGGCATGCTTCTTTACGTGCCCGAGCAGTACACCCTCTTTTACGACGAAACGAGCGGCGTGATGCTCGCGACCCTCTCGCGGATCGACCCCACCTCGATCTCGGGCTATACCGTTTATCCGAGCGAGGGGGAGATCTCCGAGTACGTGGCGGCGCATTTCGATCTCGCAGAGCTTGGAGAGGATGCCGTCCTTGAGGCGGATTATCCGCTCCTTCAGGAGATCGACGGGCGTGAGGCACCGACCTACGTTTACAGCTTCCGCCGCGGCGAGATCGATTACCGCGCGATGCAGGTCTATATCCCGCGCGACCCCGAGAACCTCAGCCTTGGTGTGGCGGTTCTCACCTATACGGCGCGCATGACCGAAAGCGTAACCGGACTTGTTGCCTACACCGAGCATCTTGAGGATTTTCAGAAGACCCTGCAGGTCTTTTCGTTTGGCGAAAAGGGGGAGAGCGTTTCTCCCGAGGCGCCGACGCCGACAGACGGCATGATTTTGGCATCCGATCCCGCAATTACAAACTACCGCCTCTACGTGCCCGAGAGCTATACGCTCGATCTTAAGATCGGCATCACCTCGGCGTACGATGCCGCCGACAGAACGAGCGTGACCGCCTTCTATTGCTACCCCGACGGCGTGCAGTCGGTGCAGGAATATATAAACGAGCGTCTGACAAAGTACCTCACCCTTTTCGACACCTGCGAGAAGGTGATCCCCTCCGACGCCCTTCTCAAGGACGAGAGTGATCCGAGCCTTGGGAAAAACGAATACGTTGCCCTTACGGTCGACGGCTTCCCTGCCTTCCGATACGAATTTTCGGCGACCCTTGACGGCGTTTCCTTTCGCTTTGCTGAGGTTCTGATCCTGCGCGACAAGGGACTGACCAAGACGGGGCTTTACACCGTGACGATGACGGCAAACGGAGCCGACATGGCCGAGGCAGAGGCTCGCCTTGACGCGCATCGCGCCGAGCTTGCCGCCATGCTTGACGCCTTTAGATTTGACTGATGAGTATGATCTATCTTGATAACAGCGCAACGACCAGGCCCAGCGAAACCGCCCTTGCAACCTATCTCAGAGTGGCGAAGGAGGACTTTGGCAACCCCTCGTCGCTTCACGCCGTCGGGCGAAGTGCCGAGCGATACCTCGCCGACGCGAGAAAAATCATCCTTCAGACCCTTGGCGACCGAGACGGCTCGGTCATCTTTACGGGGAGCGGAACCGAGGCGAACAACCTTGCCATCCTCGGCCGCGCCGAGGCGAAGGAGCGCTTTCGCGGAAAGCGCATCCTGACGACGGCAGGCGAGCACGCCTCGGTCGGCGTGGTGCTTGAGGCGCTTCGGCGGCGCGGCTTTGAGGTGGTGGAGATCCCGACGCGCGGCGGTGCGCTTGATCTGAATGTGCTTTCGGCTGCCGCCGACAAGAGCGTTATCCTTGCAACCATGATGCTCGTCAACAACGAGAGCGGCGCGATCTACGATCTTGCCGCCGTCTCGCGCATCCTCAAGGCAAGCTGCCCCGATGCGATCCTTCACGTTGATGCGACCCAGGCGTATCTGAAGATGCCGATCTCGCCCCGCGCGCTCGGCGCCTCACTTATGACGGTCAGCTCGCATAAGATCGAGGGGCCGAAGGGCGTCGGCGCCCTTTGGGTCGATCGCGCCGTCATGCAAAACCATGGGCTTTCGCCGATCATCCTCGGCGGTGGGCAGGAGCTTGGGCTCCGCTCGGGAACCGAGAACGTCCCCGGCATCGCCGCCTTTGCGGCGGCGGCAAGGGAGGGACACGCCGAGCTATCCCAGCGCGCGCGACGGCTTTCCGAGCTGTCGGAGCTTTTGCTTCGGCGCCTTGAAGGCGACCCGCGCCTATCCGAGCTTCGCATCAACCGAGCCGAGCGCTCAGCTCCCCATATTTTTTCGATCACTTTGCCCGGCATCAAAAGCGAAACGATGCTTCACGCCCTCTCGGGGCGCGGGATCTTCGTCTCAAGCGGATCTGCCTGCTCCTCGCACGGACGGCATTCGACCCCTGCCCTCTCCGCCTTTGGGCTCTC
>JAFYMH010000097.1 GCA_017556685.1 Clostridia bacterium
GCCTTCATCGGGGTTTCGGGCTGCTCGTGCGAGGTCGGCTTTACCTGCGGAACCGAGGCGGATATGCTGACCAAGCGTCTTGTGATCCAAAAGGCGCGCACCAGCGTTGCCCTCTGCACGAGCGATAAGCTCAGGCGTCTGATGCCCTTTACTTTCGCCGCGATCGGGGACTTTGATTATATCATCAGCGACGAGCCCTTGCCCCCCGATTTCGTACGGGAATGCGAAGGGGGCGGCGCTCGGATCCTTTGAGTTTTTGCCGATGGCGGCAAAATGAAGTTTCCCGAAAAAAACGATTGACACCAATGTTATAAAATGTTATAATAAAGCGATCAATATTTGAAGGAGGATTCGTTTTGGCAAATGCTGTTATCATGCCCAAGGCCGGGATCACGGTGGAAAGCTGCATCATCGGTACCTGGGAAAAGAAGATCGGGGATGCGATCAAGGTAGGGGATATCCTCTTTAATTACGAAACCGACAAGGCGAGCTTTGAGTGCGAGTCGACGGCAGAGGGTACTCTGCTTGAGATCTTTTATAACGAGGGCGACGAGGTGCCTTGCCTTGTCAACGTCTGCGCGATCGGCGCACCTGGCGAGGACTGCTCGGCGCTGCGTCCCGATTCTACCGCCGCGCCTGCTCCGTCGGCTGAGGAGAAGCCCGCCGAGGAAACGGTCAAGGCAGACGCGCCCGCTGTCGCTTCGCCGACGGCGACGGCGGGAGAGAAGACTGCGGTCTCGCCGAGAGCGAGAAAGCTGGCAGAGCGCGCGGGCGTTGACGCCTCGCTCGCTACCCCGACCGGCCCAAGCGGAAGGATCATCGAGCGCGACGTGAGAGCGCTGATGGAAAATCCCGCTTTGGCGACCGCTAAAGTCGAGGCGGTGGCTCCGGCACCCATAGAGAAGGCGGTCGAGGCCGCGGCCGAGTTCACCGACGTGAAGTTCAGCGGTATCCGCCGCGCGATCAGCCGCTCGATGCACACCTCGCTCTCCACCATGGCGCAGCTGACGCACACGAACTCCTTCGACGCAAGTACCATTTTGGCTTATCGTGCGATGCTGAAAGCGGCGGGAGGCGAGTATGCGGGGATCACGCTCGGCGACATCATCCTGTATGCGGTTTCCAGAACCCTGCCGAGCCACCCCGACCTCAACGCACATATGCTTGACGACACGAGCATCCGCCTGTTTCGGCACGTCAACCTCGGCGTTGCGGTCGATACGCCGAGAGGACTGATGGTTCCGACCATCTTTTGCGCCGAAGAAAAGAGCCTGCTTGAGATCTCACGGGAGGTCAAGGAGCTTGCCGCACAGTGCAGAGAGGGAAACATTAGTCCCGACAAGCTCAGCGGCGCAAGCTTTACGGTTTCGAATCTCGGAAGCCTTGGAGTCGAGTCCTTCACTCCCGTTATCAATCCGCCGCAGACCGGTATTCTCGGCGTTTGCTGTACGACCGATCGCCCAAGACGTGCCGCCGACGGCTCGATCGAGCTTTACCCGGCGATGACGCTCAGCCTGACCTACGATCACCGCGCGGTGGACGGCTCTCCCGCGGCTCGCTTCCAAAAGGAGCTTGCAAAGAACCTTGAGAGCTTCACGGCGCTGCTCGCAAAATAAAGGAGAGAAAAGATGGAAGTTTTTGATCTGCTCGTCGTGGGCGGCGGCCCCGGCGGATACCTTTGCGCCGAGCGTGCGGCCGAGGGCGGCATGAAGGTTGCCGTCTTTGAAAAGCGGGCGCTTGGCGGCACCTGCCTTAACGAAGGCTGCATCCCGACGAAAACCTTTTTGAATTCCTCAAAGATGTATCGGCACGCCAAGGAGAGCGAGGCCTTCGGTGTGACGGCAAGCGGCGTGACCTACGATCATGCCAAGGTCGTTGAGAGAAAGGACGGCGTTGTCAAGACCCTCGTTGCGGGCGTTGGTGCGACCATGAAGGCAAACAAGGTCACGGTCGTCAGCCAAAGCGCCGAGATCAAGGGCAGAGGCGAAAACGGCTTTGCCGTTGAAGCCGACGGCGTGCTTTACGAGGGCAAGCGTCTGGTGATCGCCTCGGGCTCCGAGACTGTCGTTCCCCCCGTTCCGGGGCTGAAGGAGGCGCTTGCCTCGGGCTTCGCTATGACCAACCGCGAGGTGCTGGACGAAAAGACCCTGCCAAAGAGCATCGTTGTCATCGGCGGCGGCGTCATCGGTCTTGAGATGGCGTACTACTTCGCAAGCGTCGGCGTTGCCGTCACGGTCATTGAAATGATGCCGAAGATCGCGGGCGCAACCGACCCCGAGATCTGCCGCGTTCTGACCGACGCCTTCGTCAAGCGCGGCATGACCTTCAAGCTCTCCTGCCGCGTGCTTGAGGTCAAGGCGGGGAGCGTCGTATACGAGGAAAACGGCGAGCGGAGGGAAATCGTCTGCGATAAGGTTCTTCTTTCGGCGGGACGCAAGCCGGCTACCGCCGGCATCGGCATTGAGACGCTGGGGCTCGATATGGAGAGAGCTTCGATCAAGACCGACCGCCATCTCTGCACGAACGTTTCCGGCGTTTACGCCGTCGGTGACTGCAACGGCAAGCTGATGCTCGCCCATACCGCCTACCGCGAGGCGGAGGTTGCCGTCAACCACATGCTCGGCAAGCCCGACGAGATGCGTTACGACGTGATCCCCTCGGTCATCTATACCGATCCCGAGGTGGCAAGCGTCGGCTACAGCCGTGAGGGCGCAGAGGAGAAGGGAATGCGCGTCAAGGAGATCAAGCTTCCGATGTCCTATGCGGGACGCTATCTTGCCGAGTGCGAGGGGGGCAAGGGCTTTATCAAGCTCGTGGTCGACCTCGACAGAAACCGCCTCGTCGGCTGTCATATCGTCGGCTCCTACGCCTCCGAGATCATTATGACCGCGACCATGATGATCGACACCGAGCTGACGCCGACAAGACTCAAAAAGCTCGTCTTCCCCCATCCGACGGTTTCGGAGATCATTCGCGAGGCTATTTTCCACATATAAAAAATACCGTAAAGAGAAGCTTGCATAAAGGAGAAAAGACATGCCAAAGAGTTTATTTGTAGATCCCCGTGAAACGCTGGCACCGGGGAAGATCACCTTCAAGAACATTCCCGTAAACGCCTATAACAAGACCATTGCCGAGGAGAGAGGCAGATACAGCGACGACGATCTCGTTCGGATCTATCGCGATATTGCCGTTCTTCGCGAATTTGAGTCGATGCTCAACCAGATCAAGACCCAGGGGCTTTACAACGGAATCGAAACGACCTACCCCGGCCCCGCGCATCTTTCGATCGGGCAGGAGGCGGCCGCCGTCGGACAGGCGTACCTGCTTGACCAGAACGACTTCTCGTTCGGCTCGCACCGCAGCCATTCCGAGATCCTTGCAAAGGCGCTTTCCTGCATCCATAAGCTCAGCGAGGCAGAGCTTATGACCATCATGGAGGGCTTCCTTGGCGGCTCGGCTCTGCGCGCGACCGAGAAGCTCGGCCCTGTCAGCGACGTCAAGGAGCTTGCCATCCGCTTTATCCTCTACGGAACGCTCTCCGAGATCTTCGCCCGCGACACGGGCTTCCACAAGGGCATGGGCGGCTCGATGCACGCCTTCTTCCTGCCCTTCGGTATTTATCCCAACAACGCGATCGTCGGCGGCTCGGCTGCCATTGCGACCGGTGCCGCTCTCTTTAAGAAGATCAACGGCAAGCAGGGCATCGTCGTCTGCAACTCGGGCGACGGCTCGATGGCGCGCGGTCCCGTTTGGGAGGCAATGAACTTTGCCGCAATGGATCAGTTTAACACCCTTTGGGAAAGCCATTCGGGCGGCATGCCGATCCTTTACAACGTCTTTAACAACTCGTACGGCATGGGCGATCAGACTCGCGGCGAGACGATGGGCTACGATATGCTTGCCCGTATCGGCTCGGGCGTCAGCCCCACGCAGTTCCACGCCGAGCGTATCAACGGCTTTAACCCCCTTGCCGTGATCGACGCAATGGAGAGAAAGCTGAAGATCCTTCGCAAGGGCGAGGGCCCCGTTCTGCTCGACACCCTGACCTATCGCTATTCGGGTCACTCGACCTCCGACCAGAACGCATACCGCACCAAGGAGGAGATCGACGCTTGGCGCGAGATCGACCCGATCATCACCTACCGTAAGGGTCTTGTCGAGGCAGGGGTCGTCGGTGACGCAAAGCTCGAGGAGATCCTTGCCGAAACGACCGAGCGCATGACGCTCATCTGCAAGGCGGCATCCGATCCCGAGATCAGCCCCTACGTCGATTTCCGCCGTGATCCCGCCGTCGTTGAGCGCCTGATGTTCTCAAATGAAAAGATCGAGAAGCTCGATGACCGCGAGCCCGAGGTGAATATGCCTCTTGCCGAGGTTCCCGCATACAAGAAGCTCAAGGAGAAGGAGCGCTGCCCGATCGTTGACGGCAAGCCGGTCTCCAAAATGAAGCTCTTTAACCTTCGTGACGCGCTCTCCGAGGTCATTTACGACCGATTCTACGAGGATCCCACCCTCATTGCTTACGGCGAGGACTGCCGCGACTGGGGCGGTGCGTTTGCCGTTTATCGCGGCATGATGGACGCCTTCCCGCACAGCCGTCTGTTCAACTCGCCCATTGCCGAGGCGGCGATCGTCGGTACCGCAGTCGGATACGCCGTTTCGGGCGGCCGCGCACTCGTTGAGCTGATGTACGCCGACTTTATCGGCTGCGCCGGCGACGAGATCTTCAACCAGATGTCCAAATGGCAGGCAATGAGCGCAGGCATTCTCAAGATGCCGGTCGTGCTCCGCGTTTCGGTCGGCTCAAAGTACGGCGCACAGCATAGCCAGGACTGGACCGCGCTTTGCGCCCATATCCCCGGACTCAAGGTCTGCTTCCCCGCAACGCCCTGGGAGGCAAAGGGTCTGATGGAGGCGGCGCTGAAGGGAAGCGATCCCGTCGTCTTCTTTGAGAGCCAGAGAATCTACGACGTTGGCGAGCAGTTCCGCGAGGGCGGCGTTCCCGCTGAGCGTTACGAGATCGAGTTCGGCGATACCAACAAGGTTCGTGACGGTAAGGACGTGACCATTCTGACCATCGGTGCCGCGCTTTACCGCGCCGTCGACGCCGCAAAGCAGCTCTCCGAGAAGTACGGCATGGAGGCCGACGTCATCAACATTCACTCGCTCGTTCCGCTCGATTACACCAAGATCATCGAGTCGGTCAGAAAGACCGGTCGAGTCGTGCTCGTTTCGGATGCCTGTGCAAGAGGCTCGTTTATGAGCGACGTTGCCAAGAACATCACCGAGCTGTGCTTTGACGATCTCGATGCCCCGCCCGTTGTGGTTGGCGCCCGTAACTGGATCACGCCTCCCTTCGAGTTTGACGAGTTCTTCTTCCCGCAGGCGTCCTGGATCCTTGACGCGATCCACGAGAAGCTCGTTCCTCTGCCCGGTCACGTTGCCGAGAACGGCTGCACCGAGGCCGAGGCGATCCGCCGCGCACAAAAGGGCGTGTAAGCGCCGTTTGCAAAAGACTGAGGCTGTCTCAAATGCAAATTTGAGACAGCCTCTTTTTGTGGGGCGCATCACATTTAGGCGAGAAGCGTCGTTTATATTCCGTAGGATCCCGTGATAGGGTCCCTGAAAAGTCCGATTTTTGGGGGGTTCCAAGTAAAAACGACGAAAAGAACGCCGATCAGAAGGAGAAGCGAGAGGGCAAGGTGCCCCTTGCAGGGCTTCTCTTGGCGCAGAAGCTGCTTCGCTTCATAGAGGTAGGCAAGCGC
>JAFYMH010000098.1 GCA_017556685.1 Clostridia bacterium
GAGCCGATCACCAGCACGTTGATCCGGGTTTTTCCCGGTGTCAGGACTTCATACAGTGGGTGGTCATAGAGCATCTTCTGGATGACGATATCCGGAGAATTGATGCCCGCCTCGTTGACTACGTAGCGATGGACGTCAAGGCACCTCTTTACGATTACGAGCCGCTTCTGCTCGCCGAGGGGGATGCGTCTCTGCGCGTTCTCGAGAGCATAGAGCTACTGAAGCGCGGGGTGCTTCCCTACGAATTTCGGACTACGCTCGTTGCCGAGATGATCGACGAGGCGGGGGTCGCCAATCTGGCAGAGCTGCTTCGGGGTGCCGACAAGCTGTTTTTGCAGAAATTCGAGGACCGAGGCGGCAACCTTGCCGAGGGTCTGAGTGCAGTTCCGCTTGAGATGGCAAAGGCTTACGCCGAGATCCTTTCAAAAGCGGTGAAGCAGGTCGTGCTTCGCGGATATTCCTTGTGAAAAGCTTGCACTTGATTTATTTTTAAAAGAGTGATATAATATTGCCGATAAATTAGATTCAGCGAGGAAGATCATGACAAATACAATCAAGGTAGGCGTTCTCGGCGCCGGAACCTGGGGTGTTGCGCTTGCAAAATTGCTCTGCAACGCCGGCAAGGACGTCACAGTCTGGTCTGCGATCGAAAGGGAAATCGACGAGCTGCAAAGCAAAAGACGCCATCCGAATCTGATCGGTGTCGAGCTTCCGCCGCAGCTGGCTTATACGAAGGATATCAAAGAAGCCTGTGTCGGCATGGATATTGTCCTCTTTGCCGTCCCCTCTCCATTCGTTCGCGCGACCGCACGAAAAGCGGCACCGAGCCTAAGCTCAGGTCAGATCATCGTTAACGTTGCGAAAGGCATCGAAGAGGGAACGCTCTTTACGATGACCGAGATCATTCGGGACGAGATCAAAAATACGGAGATCAAGCTTGTCGCGCTTTCCGGTCCTACCCATGCGGAGGAGGTCGTTCGGGATCTGCCGACGACCATCGTTTCGGCATGTGAGGATCTCGCCGCCGCCGAAGCCGTGCAAAGAGTCTTTACAACGCGCTGTCTGCGCGTCTATACAAACGATGATATTCAAGGCGTGGAGCTTTGCGGTGCGTTAAAGAACGTCATCGCTCTCGCCTCGGGCATTGCGTCGGGGCTCGGATGCGGAGATAACGCCAAAGCGGCGCTCATCACGAGAGGAATCGCAGAGATCTCGCGTCTTGGAATCGCGATGGGCTGCCGTGAGCAGACCTTCGGCGGTCTTGCCGGGATCGGCGACCTGATCGTGACCGCAACGAGCATGCACAGCCGCAATAACCGTTGCGGAATACTGATCGGTCAGGGAGTACCCGCAAAAGAAGCTACGAAGCAGATCGGCATGGTGGTCGAGGGGCTCAACGCCCTGCCGGCGGCACTGAGCCTGTCAAAGAAATACAACGTCGAGCTTCCGATCATGGAAACGGTTGATGCCGTCGTTTCGGGCAGAGTTGAGGTGTCCGAAGCCATTCAGGCACTGATGTCCCGCGAGCCGAAATCCGAAATCAAGGGTACGGCGTTTGGCGAGGAATGACCGAATCCTGCGGATAGAGAAAAAATAGAACGAGAGAACGATTGGATTGTTCTCTCGTTTCTGTTTGTTTTCGTTTAGAGTTATGAGGCTCGCCCCGCTCGCCGTTATGAGCTTGCAAGGCAAGCGTTATGATATGATTGCCCATGCAGCATGCAACTTGGCGAAGCCAATCATAACGGTGCGAAGCATCTCATAACTCATAACTTGCTCGTAAGAGCAATCATCGTTTAGCACGAAGCTCCTTGGAGCTTCGTGCTAACCAACGGCAGGGTTAGCTTTGCTTTCTCGGAGGTGCAGGACTCTTTCCGCACAAGCGCTCTGCGCTTGGCAGAGGTTCTGCGTCGCGAAGCTTGCATAAACAAAGAGGGGATGCCACACGGGCATCCCCTCTTTGTTGGTGCGAGAAACGGGACTTGAACCCGTACGGAGAAATCCACACGCCCCTCAAACGTGCGCGTCTGCCAGTTCCGCCACTCTCGCATTGGACGA
>JAFYMH010000099.1 GCA_017556685.1 Clostridia bacterium
ACATGCTGCACCAGGGCACCAAGTTTGCCAAGCGCTACGATGCCAACGCCTACATCCGCATCATCAATCTCTGGGCAGGCTACGATCTGGCCACCTTCTCGGGGCTGGGCAGCGTGGATAAGGCATTCAAGCTGTTCGCCGCCCACGGCATCCGTTTCATGCTCTTCTCCATTAACACAGACTGCTGCTTCACCGCCCGCGATATCTCCTGCTTCCACCGCAAGCTTCTCAAGAACGGGGTCGATTCCCGCTACAAGTGCATCCACTCCGTCAAGGGGCACGACTCCTTCCTGCTGGAACCGGAGCTGTACGAAGAAGACCTCAAGGCGTATCTGAACTGATTTCCCGAAGCCCTGCCCCACCCGGCAGGGCTTTTTTGGGGCTGTTTAAATCTGCTGGTAGACATATGGATCATAACCAGGTAACGCGATTAAAGGGCAATGATTACAAGTTGCCTTAATTAGATATACCCAGTTATTCTGCTCGACAAATCCGAGTTTGTCGATGTATTGGCGAGTCGCAGGCGAGCGTAATTTCTAGCCCACGAAAGTGGGCGACATATCAATAGCGAGTGGTGAAGCTGCGTTAGCAGCGGAACCACTCGTTAAGTAAATAAAGATATAGGAACCCGTGGAACGGGTGACAGAAATCGTTGTCTCTCAATAAAGCCAAGGCTTCTATCACCCGTTTCACGGGTTCCAAAATATTTTTTTGTTTGTACGAGGGGTTCCGCCCGACTGTGTCGAGCTCCACCCCATCGCTATTGATATGTCACCCGCTAAAGCGGGTTCTGAATTCCGCTCGCCTTTGGCTCGCTAATTGCCGATTTGGCACTGATTGGCTGAATATTCCAACACGTTTCCCCGCCTCATCTGGGGCTATGCAGGCGGCGATAGGCTGTACGCAGGCACAGGTAGCTGACCAGCAGCATGAACCCTGTACCCAGCAATGCCGGCACCCAGTTCACCTGTTCACCTGCCTGCCACAGGCGCACCCACGAAGCCAGCGGCAACGCAGCCACCACCACAGCGAGGATTGCCCAGGCTGTAGACACCGCAGCACGACGCGCAGCACGCTTCTGCGGGCGCACATGCTTGCGCAGCGTCATCTCATCATCTCTCTTCTTACGGTATTTGCCACCCATATTATTCAACAACTTTACCACAGGAATCCGCTTTGGCAAGCTAATTTGGCCGTTTTTTCACAACATTGTGCGCATTTAGCCTTGAAAATCGGGCATTTTACGATAAAATACGCCGCACGGGAGAATCAGGAACGCCTTTTTCCCGGAATTTTCAACCACATTATAATATAGTAACTATGGCTAAACTCACTGTACGCGACCTCGACGTCGCCGGCAAGGAAGTGCTCATGCGCGTTGACTTCAACGTGCCCATGAAGGATGGCAAGATCACGAACGATGCCCGTATCGTGGCCGCTCTGCCCACCATCAAGTACCTGCTCGAGAACGGCGCCCGCCTTGTTCTCTGCTCCCACCTGGGCCGCCCCGAGGGTACCGGCTACCAGGCCGAGTTCTCCCTGGCCGCTGCTGCCGAATGCCTCTCCCAGCACCTGGGCAAGCCCGTTGCTTTCGTTCCCGAGACTATCGGTGAGGCCGCCACGGCCGCTCGTAAGGCTCTCCAGGATGGCGACGTGATGCTGCTCGACAACGTGCGCTTCGACAAGAAGGAGAAGAAGAACGACCCCGAGTTCGCCAAGGCTCTGCTGGGCGACGCCACTCTGTATGTGAACGACGCTTTCGGCTCTGCCCACCGCGCCCACGCCTCCACCGAGGGTGTGACCCACTTCGCCGAGAAGTCCGCCATGGGCTTCCTCATCGAGCGCGAGCTTGAGTACCTCGAGGGCAAGCTGAGCTCCCCCGAGCAGCCCTTCGTGGTAATCATGGGCGGCGCCAAGGTGTCCGACAAGATTCAGGTGCTCTCCAAGCTCATGGAGAAGAGCCAGACCTTCATCATCGGTGGCGCTATGGCCAACACCTTCCTCGCCGCTCAGGGCAAGAAAGTGGGTGGCTCCAAGATTGAGGCCGACAAGCTGGATCTCGCCAACGAGATTCTCGCTCCAGCTGCTGCCAAGGGCGTGAAGTTCATCCTGCCCGCCGATACCCGCTACTCCTTCAAGTTCGAGGAGGGCGCCGAGACCTTCTGCACCGCTCCCTGGGCAGACGGCATCGTCGTCGGGACAAGCGAGGACGGCCGCTACGCCGTGACTGCCTATTTCATCATGGGCAGAAGCGAGAACAGCCGTAACCGCGTGTTCGTCAAGGAGGGCGAGGACGTGACCATTTACCCCTACGATGCCTCGAAGGTCGAGGATCCGAGCCTGATCATCTATTCTCCCGTCCGCCGTCTTGGCGAGAAGCTGATCGTCACCAACGGCGACCAGACCGATACCGTCTACGACGGCGTCAAGGCAGGCAAGAGCTTTTCCGATTCTCTGACGGTGCGCGAGTTTGAGCCCGATGCGCCGAACTTCACCCCTCGCATCAGCGCGATGCTCTCCTTTGACGGCTCCTACCGCTACGAGATGAGCATCCTCAAAAGCGCCGACGAGGCGGGAAGCGCCTGCAACCGCTTTACCTACGCCTATGCGCCGACCTCGGGCGTCGGGCATTTCCTGCACACCTACATGACCGACGGCAACCCCCTTCCGACCTTCACGGGAGAGCCCGAGCGGATTTCGCTCGGCTCGGACATCGACGAGCTGACCGACGAGATCTGGAGCAATCTCAACCCCGAGAATAAGATCTCGCTTTACGTGCGCTTCGTGTCGCTTCTGGACGGAAGCACCGAGGATCGCCTGATCAACAAGAACGTGAAATAAAAAACGGGCAAGCCCGCGAAAGGAAGCATAAGATGAACGAATTTTCTTTGAAGTACGGCTGTAACCCCAATCAGAAGCCTGCACGCATCTATCTTGAGGGGGGGCGTGAGCTTCCTGTGACGATCCTTTGCGGTCGCCCCGGATACATCAATTTTCTCGATGCGCTCAACAGCTGGCAGCTCGTCAAGGAGCTGAAGGCGGCGCTCGGTATGCCTGCGGCAACCTCCTTTAAGCACGTCTCGCCCACCTCTGCGGCGGTCGGAACCAAGCTTCCCGAGAAGCTGAAGCGCGCATGCTTTGTTGACGATATCCCCGGTCTTGACGATTCGCCCCTCGCTTGCGCCTATGCGCGTGCGCGCGGAACCGACCGTATGTCCTCGTTTGGCGACTGGATCGCGCTCTCGGACGAGTGCGACGCCGTGACCGCCTCGCTGATCAAGCGCGAGGTCTCCGACGGCGTGATCGCCCCCGGGTATACCCCCGAGGCGCTTGAGATCCTTCGCTCGAAGAGAGGCGGTAACTACAATATCGTTCAGATCGATCCCGATTATATTCCCGATCCGATCGAGCGCAAGCAGGTCTACGGAATTACCTTTGAGCAGGGAAGAAACGAGTATAAGATCGACCGCGAGGTCCTGACGAATCTCGTCACCGAGAATAAGGAGCTTCCCGAGTCGGCGGTCCGCGATCTGATCATCGCGCTCATCACCCTGAAGTACACGCAGTCGAACTCGGTCTGCTACGCCGTTGACGGTCAGGCAATCGGTGTCGGCGCCGGTCAGCAGTCGAGAATCCACTGCACGCGTCTTGCCGGAAATAAGGCGGATATTTGGCACCTGCGTCAGCACGAGAAGGTCCTCGGCCTTCCTTTCCTTCCCACTCTCGGCCGCCCCGACCGCGACAACGTCATCGACGTTTATATTTCGGAGCAGTCTGAGGACGTGCTCGACGAGGGACTTTGGCAGAAATACTTCACAAAGCGCCCCGAACCCCTCACCTCAGAAGAGAAAAAGGCATACCTTGCCTCGATCACGGGGGTTTCGGTCGGTAGTGACGCCTTCTTCCCGTTCGACGATAACATCGAGCGCGCGCGCCGCAGCGGCGTTTCCTATATCGCCGAGCCGGGTGGCTCGATCCGCGACGACGTCGTGATCGATTGCTGCAATAAGTACGGGATCGCCATGGCGTTCACCGGGATGAGGCTCTTCCACCATTGATCATATACGGGCGGCGCTCTCGGGTGCCGCCCGTTTTACTTTTGTGAGGCAAACCTGTGAACCGTTTTGCTACTTATTTTCTGAAAAAATTCAAACCACCCCTTGAAACGCTTCTGCGCTTTCTGAAGTGGACTCTGATCTCGGCGGCGGTCGGCGTTGTGACGGGGCTGATCGGCTCGGCGTTCCATTATGCGCTTGAGATGGTCACAGAGCTTCGCGTATCCTATCCCGCTCTGATCCTCTGGCTTCCCGTGGCGGGGCTTGCCATCGCCTTCCTTTACCACGTGACCGGCATGAAGAACGATCGCGGCATGACGGCGGTGATGCGCTCGGTCCGACGCGGCGAGGAGGTGCCGCTTGTGACGGCGCCTCTGATCTTTATTTCAACGGTCCTGACGCATCTCTTCGGCGGCTCTGCCGGACGGGAGGGGGCGGCGCTTCAGCTTGGCGCGGGGGTCGGCTCGAGACTCGGCAGGCTTTTGGGCTTTTCTTCCTCGGACCTTCGGATCATGCTTCTTTGCAGTATGGCGGGGACCTTTTCGGCGCTCTTCGGAACGCCGCTCACGGCGGTCTTCTTTTCGATCGAGTTCATCAGCGTTGGGGTGATCTACTATTCGGGGATCTATTCCTGCATCGTTTCCTCGGTGGTTGCGCTTTCGCTCTCGCGCCTGCTTTCGGTCAGTCACGCCGCGTACAGTCTTCTTGACCTTGGGCGGATGACCCCGACCGAGCTTCTTGCGACCCTTGCCCTCGGTATTCTTCTTGCCGTGCTTGGGATCCTGTTCTGCATCGCTTTGCACGGAGGGGAGCAGCTCTTTCGCCTTCTTTTGCCCTGGCGGTACCTGAGGATCTTCTTGCTCGGCGCCTTGATCGTTTTCCTCACCGTTCAGAGCGGCACGACCGACTATAACGGCGCGTCGGTTCCGCTCCTTGAGAGCGCCCTTGGGGGAGAGGCGAGGCCGTACGACTTTGCCCTGAAGCTTCTCTTCACTGTTCTGACGATCTCGGCAGGCTATCGCGGGGGCGAGATCGTTCCGACCTTCTGCATCGGTGCGACCTTCGGCGTGCTCGTTTCGCCTATGCTCGGGCTTCCGGCTGAGCTGGCGGCGGCGCTGGGGCTCGTCGGGCTGTTTGCGGCGGTCACCAACGCTCCCATCGCCTCGATCCTGCTTGCCTTCGAGCTTTTCGGCGGTGAGCGGATGGTCAGCTTTGCCCTGGTTTCGATCATCTGCTTCCTCTTTTCGGGGAACTACAGCCTCTATCTCGGGCAGACCTTCGTCTTCTCGAAAAGGCTCAGTGACTTTGACGGAAAGGGGATCAGCTCGCTCCTTGACTCGGATAATCGGCAGGACTAAGCAGGGGTCTCCTCGGCTCTGCCCCCGGATGCAACGTGCATCCGGGGGCAGAGCTTTTTTGCGTTGCGACACAGAACGAGAGCAAAAATGTGAAAAACTTCCTTGACTTTGCGTAGATATATGATATAATTATCATATAGATTTCGTAAAGGTAACGGCGTGCGGAGCCCTCTGCACCCTTTGCGACGAGTGCAAGGAGAATTGCCCATGATGACGAAGATCGTTTGCCCGAAATGCGGGCGTGAGGTAAGGCTGGACGGCGCGAGCCGCAGCGGAAGCTGCCGCGCTTGCGGTACCTCCTATTCTCTTGGCGGAGCGGCTTCGCTTGACGCCGCCGAGCCTCGGTCTGCCGTATCCGGCGGCGGCTCTGTCCGCGTGTCCGCTCCCTGGCATCGGTCGGGCATTTATCCTGCGCCCCCCGCCGCGGCTCTGAAGAAGGAAGGCGACGGGCAAAAGGTCAAGGAGAAGAAGGACGCATCCTCGGACGTCGGCGCGGTCGGCGCGGCGTCTGTCGGTGCAGCTGCGGTCGGCGCGGCTATGGCAGGTGCGCTTGGCGTTGCCAAGGAGGGCGCAAGAATTGCGGCAGAAGAGAGAGCCGCAGCTGAAGCAGACGCAAGAAGTGCGGCAGAAAAGAGAGCCGCAGCCGAGGCAGACGCAAGAAGTGCGGCAGAGCAAAAGGCCGCAGCCGAAGCAGACGCAAGAAGTGCGGCAGAGCAAAAGGCCGCCGCCGAAGCAGACGCAAGAAGTGCGGCAGAGCAAAAGGCCGCCGC
>JAFYMH010000100.1 GCA_017556685.1 Clostridia bacterium
CCGATGAGCCGCACCTGCACTTTGAGGTTTACGCCTCGGAGGTCTCGGTCGACCCTCTTGACTATATTGCCGAGGAGAGCATCGAGAGCTCGCTTTCGGGGGATCTCTCCTACGAGGGCTGAGAGAATCGGGCGGCCTGCCGTCGCAGGTCGCCCGCATTTTGGAGAAGGACGCGTTTTGGCAAAGACCACTTGCATTTTTCGATAAGATGTGATATACTGTCACAAAACGTATTTTTGGAGAAGCCTTATGGTCGTTCAAGTCGCTATTATGGGTCTCGGAGTCGTCGGGGGAGGAACCGCCGATCTTCTGACCGAGAACCACGATCTCATTCTCTCGCGCACGGGCGTTGATATTCGGATCAAATACATCCTCGATATCCGCGATCTGCCCGACAGTCCCTACGCTGACCGTATCGTGCACGATATTTCGGTCATCGCCTCGGATCCCGAGGTTGCCGTCGTTGCCGAAACGATCGGCGGCGTGCATCCGGCGTACGAGTTCACGCGCCGTCTGCTCGAGGCGGGCAAGAGCGTCGTTTCCTCGAATAAGCAGCTCGTTTCGGAGTATGGCGTCGAGCTTCTTTCGGTTGCCGAAAAGGCGGGATGCGTCTATCTTTACGAGGCGTCGACCGGAGGCGGGATCCCGATCCTCTCGCCGCTTCGCTACGATCTTGCGGGCAACGAGATCAGCGAGATCAGCGGCATCCTGAACGGTACCACCAACTACATCCTCACCCGCATGATCTCGGGCGGGGTCGATTTCGAGGACGCGCTTGCCGAGGCAAAGGCAAAGGGCTATGCCGAGGCGAACCCCACCGCCGATATTGACGGGCACGACGCCGCGAGAAAGATCGCGATCCTTGCCGCAACCGCCTTTGGGCATCTGATCCCGACCGAGCGCATCCATACCGAGGGCATCAGAGGCATTCGCCTCTCCGACGTGCGCGCCGCCGAGTCGATCGGCGCCCGTATCAAGCTTCTCGGCCGTGCGCTTCGCCTAGGCGGCGAGCTCTTTATCCTCGTCGCTCCCTTCCTCGTCTTTGACAGCTGTCCGCTTGCGCGCATCGACGACGTGTATAACGGCGTTCTCGTGCACGGAAACTACGTCGGGGATCTTCTGTTCTACGGGCGCGGAGCCGGCGCGAAAGCGACCGCGAGTGCCGTTGCGGCAGATCTGATCTCCGCCGCCTCAAGCGCTCTGACGGGTGCCCTGACCAATCCCGTCTGGACGCCTGCCGACGAGAGTGAGCCGAGTGATTTCGCCTCGTTTGCCTGCCGTCACTATATTGCGCTTTCGGGCGTCGAGGCAAACGCCGTTGACGTCATTTTCGGCAAAACCGAGCCGGTTCCGACCGTCGAAGGCGAGATTGCCTTTTTGACCGAGCTTATGACCGAGCGCGAGGCGCTTGAGCGACTCGAGCGGATCTCTGCATCGGGCGCGACCCTGCAATCGCGGATCCGCGTTTGCGACCGAACCGAATAAGTCCCGCGGCGGCGGACAGGGAAACGACCCTGTCCGCCGCCTTTACGGTTGCAAAGAGGGTCAGAGCCGTCATGGCAAGGAGAAGCAGGTCAACGAGCGAGGCGGTCGCCTCGCTCGGCAGCGAGGCACCAAGCGCGGTGGCAAGCAAAAAGCCGAGGGTATAGATCTCCCTTCTTAGGGGCGAGCCTTCCCCCACTACCGCAAGTCCGTGGTGCAGAAAGGCAAGGGCAGAGGCGTAGGCAAAGACGAGCAAAACAAGCGCAAGGAGCGGCGGCGCGGCGCGCCCGAATACCTCGGCACATCCCGAGAGCAGAGGCGAGAGATCCCCCGTCTGCCCGTAGCCCGAGGTGAGAAGGGCGAGCGCCGAGAGGGTGCAGAAAAGGAGCGTGTCGATCCCGACCTCAAGCACCCCAAGCAGCCCCTGACGGCAGGGGTCTGCCTCCTTTGCCTCGGCGTGCGCGCAGACGGCGGTGCC
>JAFYMH010000101.1 GCA_017556685.1 Clostridia bacterium
AAAAGGGAAGAGAGTCGTCGTTGCGGCGGCTGATACCTTCCGTGCCGCTGCCGCCGAGCAGCTTGGAGTTTGGTGTGAGCGCGCAGGTGTCGATATGATTCGCCAAAGCGCGGGGGCAGATCCCGCCTCGGTCGTATATGATGCGATCCAAGCGTCGAAAAGCAGAGGCGCCGACGTTCTGATCGTTGATACCGCGGGACGTCTTCACAACAAGAAGAACCTGATGGACGAGCTTAGCAAGATTAACCGCGTGATTGACCGCGAGCTTCCCTTGGCATGTCGTGAAACGCTTTTGGTTCTTGATGCAACGACCGGGCAGAACGCCGTCGTTCAGGCGCGAGAGTTTTGCGAGGCGGCAAGTATAACGGGACTCGTTCTTACGAAGCTTGACGGCACTGCCAAGGGCGGCGCGATCCTTTCCATTAAGAGAGTTCTTGATATTCCCGTCAAGTTCGTCGGAGTTGGCGAGGGCATTGACGATATGAAGCCCTTTGACCCCGATGAATTTGCGCACGCACTGTTCGAAAAGGAGGACCGCGATGAAGCTTGTTCTGGCAACGCATAACCCGAATAAGATTCGTGAAATGACCGAGATCCTTGCCAAATCGGCATCCGAGATCGGTGAATTTGAGATCCTGACGCTCGTCGCTCTTGGAGTACCCGATGACGTTGAGGAAACCGGAAGCACCTTTGAGGAAAACGCTCTGATCAAGGCTCGCGTTGGAGCCTCGCTCGGCTATCTGTCGGTTGCCGACGACTCGGGGCTTGAGGTTGATGCGCTCGGCGGAGAGCCCGGCGTTTATTCGGCGCGCTACAGCGGTGAGCATGGTGACGATGAGGCGAATAACCGGCTTGTGCTCGAGCGGCTTTCGGGCGTTCCGAGCGAAAAGCGAAGCGCTCGCTTCGTTGCCGCGATCGCCTGCGTATTTCCTGACGGCCGCTCCTTTACGGTACGCGGTACGGTTGAGGGAAGGATCCTTGAGGCGCCCGAGGGGAACAACGGCTTTGGCTACGACCCGATCTTTTACAGCAATGAGGCCGCCTCCAGCTTCGGAACTTATCCCCCCGAAGAAAAAAATAAAATCAGCCACAGAGCGCGCGCGCTTCGACTGTTCTGTGACCGTCTCTGTGACTATCTTGGTGAAAAAAATGTTAACGAGTAAGCAAAGAGCATACCTTCGCGGTATGGCAAACAGACTGGATCCCGTCTTTCAGCTTGGAAAGGGGGGAATCTCCGATGAATATTCTCTGCAGATCGATCACGTGCTTGAGTCGCGTGAGTTGATCAAGATCCACGTTCTCGAAAGCTGTCCCTATACGGCACGAGAGGCGGCAGATCTCGTTGCGAGCGCGGTCTCTGCAGACGTTGTCGCCGTGATCGGCTCAAAGGTCGTCCTGTACCGTCATTCCGATCGAAAGGAAAGGGACGGCAAGGAAACGATTTCGCTCCCGTGATGCGGCTTGGTATTTACGGAGGGACCTTCTCTCCGCCGCATCTTGGGCACGTTTTGGCGGCGAAGGCCTTCATGCGTGAGGTTGCACTCGATCGGCTTTTGATCATACCGACGGCGATTCCTCCGCATAAGGAAGCCGACGGCTTTTTGACCGACGAGCACCGTCTTGCGCTCACAAGGCTTGCTTTTTCCGACGTCAAGGGGGCAGAGGTTTCCGACCTCGAGCTTCGTCGGGGAGGGAAGAGCTATTCATATCTGACCCTTCGCGAGCTATCGGCACCTGACCGTAAGATCTTCTTTCTTTGCGGCACAGATATGCTTTTGTCGCTTGATAGCTGGATGAATGCCGAGGAGGTCATGCGCCTTGCGACCTTCGTCGTCATCTCCCGCGAAATCGACGCCGACGTTCACGCTCGCGTGCTTAGAAAAAAGGACGAGCTGAGTCGTTCCTATGGCGCCGAGATCCTGCTTCTTGGTACACCTGCATTTCCTGCATCCTCAACTGAAATCAGAAAGGCGATCGCCGACCGCGAGAGCATCGCAGAGATGGTTCCCGCATCGGTCGACGAATATATTCAAAAATGGAATCTTTACCGCCTCTGACCGACCTTATGCTCTCGGAGCTTCGGCAAAGCATCTCGAAGCGCCTGTCGAGCGCTCGCTTTGCACATACGCTTTCGGTCGAGCGTGAGGCTCGAAGGATGGCAGAAATTCTCCTTCCGCACAAGACTCTTGAGCTTTGCGCCGCGGCACTTTTGCACGATCTGACAAAGGAGATGTCACTTGACGATCATCTTGAGATCATGCAACGCCATCGTGTCACCTGCTCCGACGAGGCAAGGCTTGGGGGCGCCGTCCTTCACGGGTTTACGGCGGCGGCAGTCATTTCAGAGCAATTTCCTCTTTTTGCGAGAGAAGAGATCCTCTCTGCCGTACGAAAGCATACGGTAGGCGATCATGAGATGTCGGTGTTTGACAAGATCCTGTTTCTTGCCGATTATATTGAACAAACGCGTACCTATCCCGATTGCGTTTCACTTCGGGAAAGCTTTTGGAGTCGCATTACCTCCATCGGGAAAGAGGAGCGCGAGGCTGCACTCAACTCTGCAGTTTACACTGAAATCAGGCAAACCATCTCTCATCTTTTGAAAAAGGGCGCCGTGATCGCTCCCGAGTCGCTCGCGCTTTACAACCGCATGTCGCGCTGCAAGGATTGGCAAGGATAGCTTTTGCCGCTTCGTTTCATACTGACTTTAGATTATTTTCGGGGTGAGTTATGAAACGGATACTTGCGATCTCGCTTGCGTTTGCAATTTTTCTTGTTCCAACGGTTCGACCGAGAGCATCGCTTTCAAACGGCTCAGTCGATAGGTATCTTGTGGTCGGCTTTGACGACGCAGCCGAGAATACCGACGTGATCGCCCTCGTCTCCTATCAACCCTCGTCAAACAGACTGACGCTTTTGCAGATCCCGCGAGATACCTATTACGATTTTGGCGGCGTTCAGAACAAGATAAATCAGCTCTATCCCTACGTTCTTGCAGGACGCGACGGAAAAGCGGCGAGGGAAGAGGCAATGATGGCTCTAAGAGATGCCGTTTCCTCGGTGCTTGGCGTCTCGATCGATCGGTACGTCGCCGTTTCCATTGACGGGTTCACCGCTATGATCGACCGCATCGGCGGTGTCGAGATGAAACTCGACCGTGAGATTTCCTTTCGGGATGAAGAAACCGGAGAGCTGCACAGGATTGGAGCGGGAGGGCATCTTTTGAAAGGAAAAGAAGCGTCTGCCTTCGTTCGCTACCGTCTTGGATATGCAAGCGGTGATCTCGGACGTCTTGATGCGCAAAAGGTCTTCATTTCAGCACTGCTTCGAAAGTTTGGAAGCGGGCTCTCAGCCCCCACCATTATTTCGATCCTCTCGGGGCTTCGCTCTGGGGTCGTCACCGACCTTTCTCTTCCGCATGCGCTTCGGCTTGGCATCCGCTTTGCCTCCTACTACAAAAAGACCGATATTCGATATTTAACGCTTCCGGGTGAGCCGTGTATCTATCGCGGTATCTCCTATTACGTTGCGAACCGCGCCTCCTCTGCCGAGGCTGTTTCCGCCTTGGTATGCTTTTCAAGGTCTTGCCCGACCTTTGATCCAAACGGGCGGCTCGTTTTCAGATCCTCTCGCGAGATTTCCGAAATTTATGACCGCAGTTCTATTGATTACCGAGTTTATACCGATGCCGAGCTTCGGCTTCGCTGATGATAAAATCATTTGAAAGGGAAAAGGAATGGAAGTAAAAAAGTATACCAATCTCTCTAGTGCCGAGCCGCTTACGATCGCAAGGCAGGCGGCACTTGAGCTACTGAAAAAGCAAGGGAAGGCAGTTAAACTCTTTTGCGTTAAGGACACGACGGTGATCGCCGACTATTATCTCATCGCAGGCGGCCGCTCCTCGACCCACGTTAAGGCGCTTGCCGATGAGCTTTCCGAAAAGATGGCGATGCACGGCGTTTCGACCGACCGCGTTGAGGGACGTGACGGCGGCGCATGGGTCCTCGTTGACCTTGGGTGCGTGATCGCTCATATCTTTGACCGCGAATCAAGGGAATATTATAATCTTGAGCGTCTTTTGCGTGCCGAGGACGAGCTTTCCATCGAGGACCTTGAGGGGCTTGCCGACGAGGGCGCAGAGAATCTTTGATACTTAACCGAAAAGACTAAGCAGCGACGAAAGGATCAGCAATATGAAGTACGATTACAAATCCATTGAAGCCAAGTGGCAAAGAAAATGGGAGGAGAGCAACGCCTTTGCCGCCCATAACGATTATTCTAAGCCGAAATTCTTTGCCCTCGTTGAATTTCCGTATCCCTCGGGCAACGGACTGCACGTCGGACATCCGCGCCCTTATACGGCGCTTGATATCGTTTCGAGAAAGAAGCGCATGCAGGGCTATAACGTTCTTTTCCCGATGGGATGGGATGCATTCGGTCTTCCTACCGAAAACTTTGCGATCAAAAACCACATTCATCCGCGCATCGTTACCGAAAGAAACGTTGCTCGCTTCAAGGGTCAGCTGAAGTCCCTCGGTCTCTCCTTTGATTGGAACCGCGAGATCAACACGACCGATCCGAGCTACTATAAGTGGACCCAGTGGATCTTCCTGCAGCTCTTTAAGCGCGGGCTCGCCTACAAAAAGAAAATGTCTGTCAACTTCTGCACCTCCTGTAAGGTCGTTCTGGCAAACGAGGAGGTCGTCAACGGCGTTTGCGAGCGTTGCGGAAGCGAGGTCATCCATAAGGTCAAGGAGCAATGGATGCTCAAGATCACCGAGTATGCAGACCGTCTGATCGACGATCTCGCGGATCTTGATTTTATCGAGAAGGTCAAGACCCAGCAGATCAACTGGATCGGACGCTCCACCGGAGCTGAGGTCGATTTCAAAACGACGGCGGGGGATACGCTTCGTATTTATACGACGCGTGCCGATACGCTTTACGGCGCAACCTATATGGTCATCGCTCCCGAGCATGAGTACATCGATCGTTGGAAGCAGGTTCTTCAAAATTACGACGAGGTTTTGGCATACCGCGATGCGGCGGCAAAGAAGTCGGATTTTGAGCGCACTGAGCTTGTAAAGGAGAAGACCGGTGTTCGTCTTGACGGTGTTCGTGCCATCAATCCGATCACGGGGCTTGAGATCCCGATCTTCGTTTCTGACTACGTTCTCGCCGGCTATGGAACGGGTGCTATCATGGCGGTTCCCGCACACGACGAAAGAGACTGGGATTTTGCAAAGAAATTCGATCTTCCGATCATTGAGGTTATCGCGGGCGGTGACGTTGAGAATGCGGCGTTCACCGACGTTGAAAGCGGAACGCTCGTGAATTCCGGATTCCTTAGCGGCCTTTCGGTTGCCGAGGCGAAGGAGAAGATGATCTCTTACCTTGCCGAGAACGGAATCGGCATGAAGAAGACCAACTACAAGCTTCGCGACTGGGTATTCTCGCGTCAGAGATACTGGGGCGAGCCGATTCCGCTCGTCTTCTGCGAGAAGTGCGGATGGGTTGCGATCCCCGAGGATCAGCTTCCTCTGACCCTTCCCGACGTCGAGTCCTACGAGCCGACCTCAACCGGCGAGTCGCCTCTGTCTGCCATGACCGACTGGGTAAACTGCACCTGCCCCGAATGCGGAGGCGCAGCGAAGCGAGAGACCGATACGATGCCGCAGTGGGCAGGCTCCTCCTGGTACTTCCTGCGTTACTGCGATCCCACGAACGATATGGCGCTTGCGGCAAAGGAGGCGCTTGATTACTGGATGCCCGTCGACTGGTACAACGGCGGTATGGAGCATACCACCCTGCATCTTCTGTATTCTCGCTTCTGGGCGAAGGTGCTTTACGATATCGGGGTCCTTAGCGAAAAGGAGCCTTATCTCAAGAGAACCTCGCACGGCATGATCCTTGGAGAGAACGGCGAGAAAATGTCGAAGTCGAGAGGAAACGTCGTTAACCCCGACGATATCGTCAATGAGTACGGTGCTGACACGATGCGTCTGTACGAGATGTTCATCGGTGACTTTGAGAAGTCTGCGCCCTGGAATCCCCAGTCGATCAAGGGATGCAAGCGCTTCCTTGACCGATTCGCCTCGCTCGTCGATCTTGCAAAGGGAAGCGGTACGAGCGAAGCTCTCGTTCGTCCGATGCACAAGCTGATCAAAAAGGTTACCTCGGATATTGACGAAATGAAATTCAACACGGCAATTGCCGCTATGATGGCGTTCCAGAACGAGGTTTACGAGAACGCAGCGATCACCTGTGACGAGCTCTCGGTCTTTGCAAAGCTTCTTTCTCCCTTCGCGCCCCACCTTGCAGAGGAGGTCTGGGAGAAAATGGGCAACAGCGGCCTTGTTTCTCTTTCCGATTGGCCGAGCTATGACGAGGCTCTGACCAAGGATAATACCGTTGAGATGCCCGTTCAGATCAACGGAAAGGTGAAGAGCACGGTTTCTCTGCCGATCGATGCGGACAAGGAGGCAATTCTTGCCGCCGCGAAGGCTGACGAAAGGATCGCCGCCGCAATCCTTGGCAAGTCGATCGTTAAGGAGATCGTCGTCCCCGGAAAGATCATCAATATCGTTATTCGCTAAAAAAATGAAGGCATTCCCGAAACGTATCGGGAATGCCTTCGCTTATTTTTGTACAAATTAAAAAACAAAAAAGCATCTCAAACGAGATGCTTTGATGGCGCGCCCTGCAGGATTCGAACCTGCGACCTACCGGTTCGTAGCCGGGCACTCTATCCACTGAGCTAAGGGCGCATACGACGGGAAAATGGAGCGGGTGATGGGAATCGAACCCACGCGGCCAGCTTGGAAGGCTGGAATTCTACCATTGAACTACACCCGCGAGTCGTCCGTCGCTGACTATTGTATTATATAATATTGATATCGAAAAGTCAATACTATTTTCAAAAAAAATCAATAAATTTTCTTGCCTTTGTCGCATTTATATGATAAAATGATATCGATAAAAGATAACTGTAAAAAAATGGAGAAAACCCGATGCTTCGACGCTATTTATGCCCCGATGAGTATCTTGAAGGATTTCGTTTTGTCACCCCCGATTTTCTTTTAAGCAGAAATATCCGCGCGTTGCTTCTTGATATTGATAATACGCTTGCGCCCTACGAGCTGCCCGAGCCGACCGAGGAGATTTTGGCATGGTTTCAGTCGCTCTGGGATGCGGGGATCAAAACCGCATTCGTTTCTAATAACCATAAGCAAAGAGTCTCACGCTTTAACGAGAAGATCGGCATTGCCGCCTTCCCGAGAGCAAAGAAGCCGCTTCGATGCGGCACAAAGCGCGCTATCGCGGCCCTTGGAGTTCCAAAGGAGGAATGCGCCATTATGGGTGACCAGATCTTTACCGACGTTTGGGCGGGACGGAGAATCGGCATCCGAACGATCCTTGTGCCTCCGATTCGCGATCGCAGAGATATTTTTACCGCCGGAAAGCGCCTTCTTGAGCGCCCGATCCTCAAGTATTACATAAAGAAGAAGGAAGAGGTATCAGATGACTAAGCTCGCCAAATTCGGCCCCGGAGGAAACAGCGAGGCGTTTTACTCCGCCGGCTTCAAGTCCTCCGCCGATGCCCCCGCATGGCTAAGGTCAATCGGCCTTGACGCCTATGAGTATCAGGCAGGGAACGGGATCACGGCAGGCGAGAAGTCGCTTCTTGCGATCGGCGAGGCGGCAAAGAAGGCAGATATTCAAATGTCGATTCACGCGCCGTATTTCATCTCTCTTTCGGGAATCATCCCCGAAAAACGCCTTGGAAGCATCCGCTATATCCGCGAAAGTCTCGCGGCGGGTGAGCTTCTCGGTGCATATCTTGCGGTCGTTCATACGGGGAGCGCCGCAAAAATTTCAAGAGCCGAGGCGCTTGATCTTGCCAAGGATACGCTTTCGCATCTCCTTTCCGAGGTTCCTGATAACGGGATATTGATCGGACTTGAAACGATGGGCAAGATCAATCAGCTCGGAACGCTTGACGAGGTGATCGAGCTTTGCCGTCTTTCTCCGAGATTCGTCCCCGTCGTTGATTTCGGGCATCTCAATGCCCGTGAGTGTGGCGGCGTTTTCCCGAATGCCGATGCCTACCGCCGTGTTTTCGATCGCATCGGCAACGCCCTTGGAGATCACGTTGCGAAAAACCTGCATTGCCATTTTTCAAAGATCGAATGGACGGCGGCAGGCGGTGAGAAAAAGCACCTGACCTTCGAAGACAGAACCTTCGGACCCGATTATGAGCCCCTGATGGAGGCGATCGCAAGAGAAAAGCTCACGCCAACCCTGATCTCAGAATCCGCAGGGACCATGTCGGACGATGCCCTTGCGATGAAACGATGCTATGAAAGGATGCTGATGTCATGAAAAGAACCGATAAGCTTCGCGCAAGACTCGCCGAAAAGGGGATCGACGCACTCCTTGTAACGAGTGAGCTCAATCAAAGATACCTTTGCGGATATCCCTTCACCGACGGCGTGCTTCTGATCACGAAAACGCGTGCGATCATGCTGACCGATTTCCGTTACTATGAGGAAGCCCAAAAGAAGGCGTTTTCAGAGTTTGAGATCGAGATGCCGGAGACCCGGGTTGCCTTTATTATCGACGCTCTTAAAAACGAGAATGTCAAAACGCTCGGATATGAAAACGAGACCCTTTCCTGTGCCGATTTTCAGCGTTACAGCGAGAGACTTTCCGAGTTCACCTTTGTTCCGATCGGTGGGATGCTCGAGGCGATCCGCGAGATCAAGGATCCCGAGGAGCTTGAGAAAATGGCGAAGGCGCAAAGCATTGCCGACGCGGCATTTGCCTCCCTTCTCCTAGGGATGCATCCCGAGATGACCGAGATCGACGTTGCGCTTGAGCTTGAGTTTCAAATGCGACGCGGCGGCGCCGAAAACGTCAGCTTTGAGACCATTGCCGTTTCGGGGGACGCGAGCGCACTTCCGCACGGTAAACCGCGCCCCATCAAGCTTCAAAAGGGATTTTTGACGATGGATTTCGGAGCGCTGTACGATGGATACTGCTCGGACATGACAAGAACCGTTTCGATCGGACGCGCAGACGATGAGATGAAGCGCCTTTACGCGACTGTCCTTAAAGCACAGCTTGCGGGGCTTCAGTCGATCCGCCCCGGCGCCGATTGCGCAGCCTGTGACATGGCAGCGAGAGATATCATTGACGGAACCAAGGGATACGAGGGGTGCTTTGGCCACTCGCTTGGGCATGGCGTAGGTCTCTTTATTCATGAGTCTCCGAGGCTTTCAAAGGCAGGGAAGGGGACTAAACTCGTCCCGGGGCACGTCGTGACGGTTGAGCCCGGTATTTACGTGTTCGGTAAATACGGATGCCGTATCGAGGATATGGTTGCCGTAACCGAGGATGGCTACAGAAACTTTGCAAGCAGCCCAAAGGAGCTGATCGAGCTTTTCTAAGCGCAGGTTTTTTATGAAAAGTGAAAAAAAAGCCCGTGACCCCTTGCAAATTTTTCATTTTTAGTGTAAAATATATGTGATTAAGGTGTCAAATCCTTCTGAGAGAGCCGATCAGTCAGCGGTTGATCGGGACGACTCTTTCGACTATATCATCATTCCGCTGAGGATCATGAAAAATGGCAACCATTACTGCAGGCGATTTCAGAAACGGCGTTACCTTCGAGTATGAGGGCAACCTCATGCAGGTCGTAGAGTTCCAGCACGTGAAGCCCGGAAAGGGCGCGGCTTTCGTCAGAACCAAGATGAGAAATATCATCTCGGGCGGCGTAACCGAGACCTCCTTCAACCCCACCGCTAAGTTTGAGCAGGCATTCATTGAGCGTAAGGAGATGCAGTATCTTTATAACGATGGCGATCTCTACTACTTCATGGATATGGAGACCTACGATCAGATGCCGATCGCCAAGGAGAAGCTTGACGACAACTTCCGTTTCGTTAAGGAAGAGACTCTTTGCAAGATCCTCTCCTGGAAGGGTGACGTCTTCTCGGTTGAGCCTCCCGTATTCGTTGAGCTTATGATCACCGAGTGCGAGCCCGGTGTCAAGGGCAACACCGCAACCAACGTTCAGAAGACCGCAACCGTTGAGACCGGCGCAACGATCCGCGTTCCGATCTTCATCAACGAGGGCGACAAGATCCGTATCGACACCAGAGACGGCGGTTCCTACCTCGAGCGCGCATAATCGCGGCTGTATTCGGATATCATAACTACTTGAAAGGAAGGTGCGGCTATGAAAACCACTGAAAAGGCAGCATACGTAAAGGGACTTTATAAGGGAAGAGATATCAGCGATAACGAAATTGTCAAGGAGCTGATTGAGCTCGTTTCTCAGATGGCAGAGCAGATCGAGGTCCTTTCAAGCGAGTGCAATGAGCTTCGCGAGTATATCGAGGAGATCGACGAGGATCTTGATTGTGTTGAGTCCGAGATCTACGGCGATGACGAGGATGAGGACGAAGACGAGGACGATGACGATCTCGACTTCGACGAGGATGACGAGGATGCCAATTTCTACGAGGCAACCTGCCCCTCCTGCGGTGAGGTGGTTTGCTTTGACGATAGCCTCGATCCCGATGATATCACCTGTCCTGCCTGCGGCGAAAAGTTCAGCTGCGTTTGCGACGGCGATTGCGAGAGTTGCTCCGATTGCTGCGACGAGGACGAGGACGACGAGTAACTTGTGATTTAAAAAAAGGAAGCGCATTACCGAGTCCCTACAAGGGATTTTTTCGGGAAGGCTGTCCTTTTTAAGAGTCAGGCGTGGCGTGATGCCACGCCTTTTCTCGTGCTATTTAATTTTCTTCATCCAATAAATCACCAAAATCGGGTAAATCTATTGCTCC
>JAFYMH010000102.1 GCA_017556685.1 Clostridia bacterium
GTAGTCAGCACCTTTCCGGTACGGTCAACGACGGCAAGCTTACAGCCGTGCGCATAGCCGGGGTCATACCCAAGAACGGTCTTTCCGCGCAGCGGTGCCGCCATGATGAGGTTGCGAAGGTTCTCGGCAAAGACCTTGATCGCCCCCTCCGAGGCGTCGTCAAAGAGCTCGGCGCGGATCTCGCGCTCGATCGAGGGGAAGATCAGACGGTCGTAGCTATCCGAGATCGCCTCGGTCAAAAATCCGAGGACCGGGCTTTTGCGGTTTTTGATCACGTGAGAAGCAAGGCGCGCCTTGGCAAGCTCAGCGTCAAGCGCGATCGAGACGCGCAAAAACTCCTCCTTCTCGCCGCGGTTGATGGCAAGCACGCGGTGGGGGCGAAGGCGCGAGAGGCGCTCGGAGAAATCGTAATAATTGGCGTAGACCGAATGCTCGTCCTTTGCCGCCTTGGTTTCGATCGAGCCCTCGGCATAGGTCAGCTCACGGAGCATTTTGCGGTACTCGGCGGTCGTCGAGATATCCTCGGCGATGATGTCGGATGCGCCCGAGAGCGCCGCCTCGGGGGAATCGACCCCCTTCTCCTCACAAACGTAAGGGGCGGCAAGCGAGGTAAGATCCCCCTCGTATGCATCTCTTTGCTCCATGATGAGGGCGGCAAGCCCCTCAAGACCCCTCTCACGCGCAACGCTTGCGCGGGTCTTGCGCTTCGGGCGGAAGGGGAGATAGATGTCCTCAAGCTCAACGAGGGTTCTTGCGCGTGCGAGAGCCGCCGTAATTTCGGGAGTGAGCTTCCCCTGCCCGTCGATGAGCTCGGAGATCTCCTCGCGGCGCTTTTCAAGGTTGCGGAGATAGGTCAGGCGGTCGTCAAGCTCGCGGAGCTTGAGATCGTCAAGGCTCCCCGTCACCTCCTTGCGGTAACGGGCGATGAAGGGGATGGTGTTCCCCTCGTCGATCAGTGCAACGGTTTTGGTAACCTGCTCCTCGGTGAGCCCGAGCTCGGATGCAAGTGCTTCGATCACGTTCATGTCGTTTCCCTTTCGGTTCGGTCGCGCCGTGCGGCAGAAAGGAGCCCCTCGACCTCAGAGTCGGAAAGCTCTCTCCACGCGCCGCGCGGCAGGGCAAAATCGAGCGGCAGAGCTGCAAAGGAGATGCGCTCGAGCGTCAGAATTTCGTTTCCGAGGGCGCGGAACATGCGCTTTACCTCGTGATATTTCCCCTCGGTGAGGGTAACCGTTCCCGAGAGGCGCCCGGGATCCGGGCAAAGATAGGCAGGGCGGCAGATCTCGCCCCCGTCGATGGCGATCCCAAGGCGAAGACGGCCGGCGTCCTCGTCCGAGAGCGCATTCGCACAGGTGAAGCGATAGACCTTCTCGATCCCGCGCTTTGGGGAGAGCAGGCGGTGCGCCGTTTCTCCGTCATCGGTCAAAATGAGCAGCCCCGTGGTATCGCGGTCGAGCCGACCGACCGGAAAGAGTCCGCGCCGACGGTGCTCGGGGGAAAGCAGCTCAAGGACGCATGGTAAAGTCCTGTCGTCGGTTGCACTGACATACCCACTTGGCTTATTGAGCATCACGTAAAGATACCGCCGAAAGGTGATAGGCACCCCGCGAAGGGCTACGGCTACACGGGTCTCGTCGATTTTTGCGGCAGGATCCCGAAGGGGAGCGCCGTCAACCGTTACCTCACCGCGTCGGACGGCGAGCGCCGCCTCCTTGCGGGAGACGGCGCCCGTGGACGTAAGAAATCTGTCAAGTCGAAGCACCGCTTACTCCTTGACCTCTTCCATGACGAATGCCTCAAGGATGTCGCCCTCCTTGATATCGTTGAAGCGCTCGAGTCCGACACCGCACTCGTAGCCCTGAGCAACCTCGCGGACGTCGTCCTTGAAGCGGCGCAGCGAGCCGATCTTATCCTCGGCGATCACGATACCGTCACGGACGATACGGATGCTGGCGTTTCGGGTGATCTTACCGTCCTGGACGTACGAGCCTGCGATCGTACCGACGTTCGGCACGCGGATGGTCGCTCTGACCTCAACGTGTCCGAGCAGAGCCTCGCGGAACTTCGGCGCGAGCATTCCCTTCATCGCGGCGGTGATCTCCTCAATGCAATCGTAAATGATGCGGTAGGTGCGGATATCGACTCCCTGCCTCTCGGCGCTGTCGATCGCCGCCTTATCGGGACGGACGTTAAAGCCGACGATAATGGCGTTCGATGCGGCGGCAAGCATGACGTCGTTCTCGGTGATCCCACCGACAGCGGCGTGAATGACGCTCACGCGCACCTCCTCGGTCGAGATCTTAAGAAGCGATGCCTTGACCGCCTCGGCACTTCCGTCGACGTCTGCCTTGACGATGATATCGAGCTTCTTCGTGCCCTCTCCGATCTGTGCAAAGAGATCGTCAAGGTTTGCACGGGAATTGGCCTTGAACTCCTCCTGCTTTGCCTTGTCGCGGCGCTGCTCGGCAAGGCTTCTCGCCATCTTCTCGTCCTCAACAGCGGCAAGCTCGTCGCCTGCGACCGGGACCTCCGAGAGACCGATGATCTCAACCGGAACCGAAGGACCTGCCTCCTTGATGGTGCGGCCCTTATCGTCGATCATGGCGCGGACGCGTCCGACCGCGGTTCCTGCGATGACGATATCTCCGTGGCGCAGGGTACCGTTCTGCACGAGAACGGTTGCAACCGGACCTCTGCCGCGATCGAGTCTAGACTCGATGACAAGACCCTTGGCGCGGCGGTTCGGGTTGGCGCGAAGCTCCTTCATCTCGGCAACGAGCAGAACGCTCTCAAGCAGATCCTCGATGCCGCTTCCCGTCAGAGCCGAAACCGGCACGCAGATGACGTCGCCGCCCCACTCCTCGGGAACGAGCTCGTATTTGGTCAGCTCCTGCTTTACCTGATCGGGGTTCGCCTGAGGCTTATCCATCTTGTTGATGGCAACCACGATCTCAATACCTGCCGCCTTGGCGTGGTTGATCGCCTCGACGGTCTGGGGCATGATGCCGTCGTCTGCGGCGACGACGAGAATGGCAATATCGGTTGCCTGCGCGCCTCTTGCACGCATGGCGGTAAACGCCTCGTGTCCGGGGGTATCAAGGAAGGTCAGATCGTTTTCGCCGATCCGCACGCGATACGCTCCGATATGCTGGGTGATGCCTCCCGCCTCGCCCTTGGTCACGCTGGTGTGACGGATGGCGTCGAGCAGAGAGGTCTTACCGTGGTCAACGTGTCCCATGACGCAGACGACGGGCGAGCGGCGGATCAGATCCGACTCAGCGTCGACCGAATCGTCAAAGAGGCGCTCCTCGATCGTCACGACGACCTCGCGGCTCACCTTCGCGCCAAGCTCCTCGGCAACGAGGTACGCGGTATCGTAATCAATGACCTGATTGACGCTTGCCATCACGCCGAGCATCATCAGGCGCTTGACGACCTCCGCCGCCGTCTTCTTCAGACGGGTGGCGAGCTCGCCGACCGTGATCTCGTCGGGAACCGTGATCGAAAGGGGCTTCTTACGGGCAAGCTCCTCCTGCATCTTGCGCATCTTCTCATGCGCCATGCGCTCCTTCTCCTTGGCACTCTTGCCCTGTAGACGGGTATCCTGCTTTTTCAGCTTCTGCTTTCCTGCGCGGTTATCCGAATGACCCGAATAGGTTCCCTCAATGCGCTCGTCGTATTTCGAAAGATCGACCGAGGTGGTACGGGTATCGACGATACGGGTCTTCGGTGCGGCGGCGGTGATGACCTCGCCTGCGCCGTCTCCCGCGCCTCCCGTCAGAATAATCCTCTTGCTGTTTTGCTTACCCTGGCGTCCCTCGTCCTTTTTCGGCTGAGCCTTCTGCGCTCCTGCCGCAAGCTTCGACGCCTCAAAGCCGCTGAAGCGGTCGACCGGCGCCTTCCTCTGAAGGGGCTTGACCTCTTTTCTCGTCTGCTGCTGAGGCTGTGCTCCCTGCGCGCGCTCTGCCTTGGCGGCTGCCTTGGCGGCAGCGGGGGTCTCGGCGGCTCTTGCCTTTGCGCGCTCTGCTTCCTCTGCGGCGCGGCGCTCTGCCTCGGCTCTGCGCTCGGCGTCACGGCGGCCCTTCATCTCGCGGCGAAGCTCCTCCTCGCGTGCACTCTGCTTTGACTGCTGCTCGCGGAACTCGCGCATACGGCGCTCGATATCGTCGCGGTTGACGCCAAGAGGCTTCTTCTGCCCCCCGGCGGCAGGACGGCGCTCGGGCGAAGCGCCCCTTGCGTCCCTTTGCATCTGCCCTCCGGCGGGACGGCGCTCGGGCTCGGGACGGCGGGGAGGCTCACCCACACGCGCGGAGGAAGCCACACGCGCCCGATCCTCGGGTCTGGCACGGACCGGCTTTTCCTCTGCCTTGGGAGCGGGGGTAGGCTCGGGCTTCGGCTCGGGCTTCGGCTCGGGCTTCGGCTCGGGCTTCGGCTTCGGCGCGGGTCTTTTCACGTCGGGAATCAGCTTCGCCTCACCCGTTACGTAGTCCTTGATATTCTCGAGCTGATTTGCAAGCGTCATCGTCTGCAAAAAGATATCAAGCTCGATCTCGTCAAGAGATGCGCCCGACTTCTTCTCGCTTCCGTAGGGCTTCATCCAATCGATGACGTCCTTGGTCTTCAGATCAAAGCTCTTTGCGATTTCGGTAATCTTCTTAGCCATATTTCATCCCCCCGACTCTCACGCCTGAGAGCCGTCCTCCTTTTCGGAGGATTCCCTTCTCTTACAAGAATTCCGAAGCTCGACGGCAAAGCCGCCGTCAAGGATCGCCACTGCCGCGAGAAATCCGGATCTCCCGAGGCGCTCGGCAAGCATCTGTCCCCCGACGTCGGGGATCAGGTACGGAATTTTGTAAAAAATGCTTTTGCCGATCAGTTTGCTCATGGTATTTTCCGATACGTCCGAGGCGATCAGGACGAGAACGGGCTTTCTCTTCTCCCGCATCTGCTTGCAGATCATCTCGGTGCCGAGCACCGTCTTTCCAGCTCGCCTGCAAAGCCCCAGCATACCGAAAAACCGTTCGGTCACCTCGACCGCTCCTCTTTCAGTCTTCTCTTCCCTCAAGAAGCTCGGTCTCCAGCTCGTCGTACAGCGCTTCCGGAATCGCCGTCGACAGATTCTGCTCGATACGCTTCGCCCGACGGGCAAGACGGAAGCAGCGCACGTCCCTGCAAAGGTACGCACCGCGCCCCGAGACCCTTCCGACGAAGTCGAGCTTCACCGTCCCATCCGGCGTCCGAACGATGCGGATGAGACTGCTCTTTGGGAAATGCTCGCCGCATCCGATGCACCGACGCTCGGGCATCCTCCGCTTTTGCATCCCCGTATTTCCCTTATGCTCCTGCATAAAATTACGCCTTGATATCGATCTTCAGACCCGTGAGCTTTGCCGCGAGCTTGGCGTTCTGACCCTCCTTGCCGATGGCAAGCGAGAGCTGGTCGGGCGCCACGCGCACCTTGCAGGTACGCTCGCCCTCAAGCTCGGTCGCAAGAACCTCGGCGGGGGCAAGAGCCGCCGCAACGAAGCGCTCGGGATCCTCGTGGTATTCGATCAGGTCGATCTTCTCGCCGCCGAGCTGATCGACGATCGAGTTGATGCGCATGCCGCGCGCACCGATGCAGGCACCGATGGCGTCGACGTTGGGATCTCTTGAGTAAACGGCGATCTTCGAGCGGCTTCCCGCGTCGCGCGAAACGCCCTTGATGATGACGGTTCCCTCGGCGATCTCGGGGATCTCAAGCTCGAAAAGGCGCTTGACAAATCCGGGATGCACGCGCGAGAGCAGAACGACGGGGCCGCGGGACTCGCCCGAGCGAACCTCGGTCACAAGCACCTTGACGTGATCACCGACCTCGAAATGATCGCCCGGAAGCTGCTCGGAGCGCAGAAGGGTTGCTCTTCCCTCTCCGGTTTCAAGCACGAGCGTTCCGTTATCGGGATCGACCTTGTCAACCAGCGCCGTGATGATCTCGTCCTTCTTCTCCTCGTAGGCGCGGATCATGTTGCTTCTCTCCGCCTCGCGGATCGCCTGGATAATGACCTGCTTGGCTGCCTGCGCCGAAAGGCGGCGGAAGCCCTTGGTATCGAGCTTGAACTCGACGACCGAGCCGAGCTTGTTTCTGCGGCTCATCGCCTTTGCGTCCTCAAGGGAGATCTCCTCGTCGGGATTCTCGACCTCCTCAACGACGGTCTTCTGCTGCAGGACCTTCATGTCCTTCTTGTTCGGGTCAAGGACGATCCGCACGTTGGTCGAGCCGCCGATCTCGCGCTTGAATGCGCTGACGAGCGCCGCCTCAACCTTCTCGAGCATGTACTCCTTCGGAATGCCCTTCTCGCGCTCAAGCAGATCGAGCGCATCGAAAAATTCCTTGTTCATCACACGTTCCTTTCTTTTCTATCCAAAGCATCAGTCAA
>JAFYMH010000103.1 GCA_017556685.1 Clostridia bacterium
TGCAGGGACACGGCGGTTACCCCTCAAGGGAGCTTGATCAGGATCTCCCCATCCGTGTCACAGGCGGTCTTTCCTTTGAGGACGAGATCGCGGCGTGGGAATACTACGTCAACCAGCTCCGCGAGATGGATCTCTTCATTGGCGAGCTGACTGACGCTGTCGATGCGCTCGAGGAGAACACCGTCGTCGTCTTTTACGGCGATCACCTGCCGGGCGGGCTTGGCGTTGAGAGCACCGCGCTCAGCGGCCCCTCGATCTACCACACCGAGTACGCCGTCTATTCGAACTTCCCTCTTTCTTTTGAGGGGGGCGAGCTTGAGGCATTTCAGCTTGCCTCGGCCGTGCTCGACGCCGTCGGCATCAAGGCGGGAAATATCATCCGCCTGCACCAGACGTGTCGGGGAGATGCCGACTATCTTGAGATGCTTGAGAGCATCGAATACGATATTCTCTACGGCAAGCAGTACGTTTACGGTGAGGAGGGTAGCCCCTACGGGCAGACCGAGCTTTCCTTTGGCGCGCGCCAGGTCAAAATCGAGTCGGTTTCGGTCTCGGGGGATACGGTCACGGTCGTTGGCGAGAACTTCACCCTCTCAAGCCGCATCGCGGTCGACGGAGAGCCGCTTAAGACCACGCGAAATCCCGACGGCTCGCTCTCTGCCAAGCTGAGTGACGATCTTGAGGCAGGGGACGCCGTCACCGTTGCTCAGTACACGAGCGAAAACACCTATCTCGGAGAGACTGATCCTTTTTACTACGAATAATTTTACTACGAATTAAACGAATAAAAACCGCCCCGAATGCGATCTGCATTCGGGGCGGTTCGTGTTTACACATAATCAAAAGAATCAAAGATCGAGATTGAAATATTTCCTCTGCATAGCCGAGATCTGTCCGCGCATGGCGTCGAGCACACCCTTTGCCATGGGGTCTCCGACGGCGTACTGCTTTAAGTAGTAGCCCTCGGCGCGGCAGGCGAGATCGTGCAGGGGGAAATAGTTTTCAAGCAAAAAACTTGCGTATCTCACGAGTCTGTAATCTCCGACAAGACGGTACTCGGCGCTGATGGTATCGACCGCAACCGAATACTTCTCCTTGACCGCCGAGATCAGATCCTCTCTCGTATTCGATCTCGCAAAGACAATAGTCGAGGCAAGGGTCGCGTCGCGGTTATGCTCGGTCGAGCCGTGGCTGTCGGTGCTTCCGACGATCGGAAGGTCGATGCCCTTTGCGCGCATCTCGTAGTAGAGCGAGGTCTGGTAGCCGTTATGCTGGAAATAATGCTCGCCCCCGAGCACCTCGAAGGCGTCAAAGGGATGGTTCTCGAGCAGAAAGCAGGTGTACTCGTCGGGGATGGATCTTCCGTTTGTGATCCAGTACGGATGCGGAAAGATCGCAAGCCCCCCGCCCTCCTTGACACGCTCGTAGATCCACTCGGTCACGGCGTATGCAAGCCGCTCGGATTCGTGCTCAAGGGGAATTTCCTTCGCCCTCTCGCACATCTCCCGGATAAACGCCTCTCTCGTCACCGTCTCGGGCGCCTTCCCGTCAAAGGAGCGGTAGGCGACCGAGTCCCCCGCCTTCTCGGCGTTTTTCGTCGGGGTCACGAGGGCATTGACGCTGAAGGTGCCGCCGAAGTTGACGTAATGCGCGGGGTTCAGGGGAAGATGCACCTCCTCGCCGGGGACGAGGGTAAGGTCGGTTACCCCCCTGTAAAATTCGATGACCTCAAGCGAGGGGTAATACCTGTGATGGTCGGTGATCGCAAGGAAATCGTACCCATGCCCACGATAGTTGGCGCAAACGATCTCGGGCGACTCCCTGCCGTCCGAGCGGCAGGTATGGATATGCAGATCCCCCCGAAGCGGCACTCTGTCCGCAAGATCGGGGAAAACGCTGAAAAGCGAAAAGCGCACGCGACGGCGGCGCTCTGCGTCAAGATACAGGGTCACGTGATGCTCGCCCTCGCCAAGGAGCGTGACCGAAAAGACGAGATCTCCGTTTTCATCGGGGGAAACCGAAAGCTCGTGCCGCCCCGACCGCTCGGGAAAGAGCTCGGGGTCGGATTCGCTTGCCTTGAGGATACGGATGGCGTAACTTACGCCCCTCTCAAAGGCAACGTGGGAACCAAGGGGTCTTACGGTGATCCTCGACTCGCGGTCGCCTCGCACCACCTTCGGATAAACGTCGTAATCGTAAAGCTCTATTTTCACCTGAAAGTCCTCCCTGACCGTTTTCGCCTTCATTATAGCACAGATCCCGCGAAAATGCAAACGAAGGGGGACTTTTCAAAAATTTTTTCAAAATTTGTGCCAAATTCCCAAAAAAGCGATTGATGAAAGCCAAGGAATATGTTATAATAAATGAAATTCATATGCAAAGGGAAGGAAACCGGAGGTTTGCCATGAACATATTGGTTTGCGTTAAGCAGGTCCCCGGCTCAAGCAACGTCGAGGTCGACCCGATCACGGGGGTACTGAAGCGCAGCGGAGTCGCAAGCAAGATCAATCCCTACGATCTTTACGCCATTGAAACGGCGCTCTCTCTTGCCGAGCGCTTTGGGGGTACGGTCGACTCGATCACGATGGGGCCGCCCCAGGCGAAGGCGGTCATTTTGGAGACGGTTGCCATGGGCGCAAGTCGCGGTACGGTCCTGTCCGACCGCAAGTTTGCAGGTGCCGACGTGCTTGCCACCGCCTACACCCTCTCCGAGGGCATCAAAAAGCTCGGAGAATTCGATCTCATTCTCTGCGGAAAGCAAACGACCGACGGCGATACCGCCCAGGTCGGCGCCGAGCTTTCGGAGGCTCTCGGAATCCCGAACGTCTCGAACGTTCTCTCGGTCGATGACGCGAGGGACGGATGCGTGTATCTGACGGCAAGCCTTGACGATCGCATCGTCAAGGAGTCGGTCAAGCTTCCCTGCCTCATCTCGATTGACGGCGATATCAACACCCCCCGTCTCCCCTCCTACAAGATCAAGCGCAGCCTACCAGAGGACGCCGTTTCGTTTCTCAGCTTTGCCGATTTCGGCGATCAGGACGAGAAGCATTACGGACTCCGAGGCTCGGCAACCCAGGTCGAGCGGATCTTTCCGCCCGAGAAGAACGACTCCCGCTTTACGCTTGACGGAAGCTCGGACGAGCAAGCCGAGGCGCTTTACCGCCTGCTCGCCGACAAGAAGATGATTTAAGGAGGAGAAGCGATGGGTAAGCTGCAAGTCAACAGAAGCCGCCTCACGCCCGAGCGGGCAGAGGCTGTGGTCAGAATCTGCCCCTTTGGCGCGATCTCCTACGAAAACGAGAGTCTTGAGATCTCCTCTGCCTGCAAGATGTGCAAGCTCTGCGTGAAGAAGGGCGACGGCATCATCGACCTCGTTGAAGACGAGGTCAAGAGTGTCGACAAATCGCTCTGGCGCGGCGTTGCCGTCTACGCCGACTGCACCGATAGAAAGCTCCACCGCGTGACCCTTGAGCTCTGCGGTAAGGCGCGCGAGCTTGCCGCCGTCACGGGGCATCCCGTGTACGCCGTTTTGATCGGTCATGGGGTCGCGGAGAGTGCCGAGAGGCTGCTGCATTACGGCGTTGACCGCGTTTTCGTCTATGACGATCCGGCGCTCGCCGATTTCCGAGTCGAGCCCTACACCGCCGCGTTCTGCGATTTCATCGGCAAGCTTAAGCCCTCGTCGATCCTTGTCGGCGCAACCAACCTCGGCCGTCAGCTGGCACCGAGAGTGGCGGCAAGATGCAAGACGGGTCTGACGGCAGACTGTACGGTTCTTGAAATGAAAGAGAATACAGACCTTGTTCAGATAAGACCCGCATTCGGCGGAAATATAATGGCACAGATAGTTTCTACCGATACAAGACCGCAGTTCTGTACTGCTCGCTATAAGGTGTTCAATGAGCCGAAACCTTCGGAGACTGCAAATGGCGAAATTGTAAAGATGGATGTAAAAGATGTAAATCTTAAATCCGATATAGAAATTATCTCCTCGGAAAACAAGCCTAAGGACATCGATATATCCGAAGCTGATGTAATTGTTGCTGTCGGAAGAGGTGCAATGAGTGAAA
>JAFYMH010000104.1 GCA_017556685.1 Clostridia bacterium
AACAGAAAAAAAGAGCAGACATACAAGGATGAAAATCTTGTATGCTTGCTCTTTTTTTGCTCGGCAGGGGATGCTTTTCGGTTGACAAGGGGGGCGAAAATCTGCTATAATGATAGGGATAGAGGGGAAAGGGGGTGCGTGCTGCCTTGAATAGGATCTGTCTTGACGAGGTCGACTCGACGAGCCGCTATCTCAGGGAGCAGGCCGAGGGCGGCGCCGAGCATGGGACGCTCGTTGTGGCGGCGCGGCAGACGGCGGGGCGCGGACGGCTTGACCGCCGCTTTGAGTCTCCCCCCGGCGGGCTTTATCTCTCGCTTCTCCTTCGCCCGACCTCGGGGGTGCCTGATCTTACCCTTCTGACGGTCTCTGCCGCCCTTGCCGCCGCCGAGGCGATCGAGGAGACGGTGCCGTCGCTTCGGGTCGGCATCAAGTGGGTGAACGATCTCTATATTGACGGCAGGAAGCTTGCGGGGATCCTTTGCGAGTCGGCGCTTTCGCCCGAGGGGGGCGCCGAGTACGTGATCGTCGGGATCGGCGTCAATCTCAGGCGAGGCGTGCTGCCGAAGGAGCTCGAGGAGATCGCAACGAGTATTGAAGAGGCGTCGGGTGCTCTGCCCGATCCGCTTCTGCTTGCCGACGCGATCGCCGAGCGGATGCTTTCGCTCGCCCATGACCCCGCCTTGGCGCTTGACGGCTATCGCCGTCGGATGATCCTTGTCGGTCGGCGCGCTCGGGTTAGTGAGGGGGAAAGATCCTATACGGCGCGCGTGATCGGCGTTGACGGTATGGGGGGACTGATCGTCTCGCGCTTTGGGCGGCGCCGCGTCCTCCGCTTTGGCGAGGTGAGCCTTCGGTGCAGAAAATGAAGGGACGGCTTCGCTTTTATACCAAAACGGCGCTTTCGGCGGCGATCCTCTCGCTCCTTGCGCCGATCGCAATTCCGATGGGACCCATTCCATTAACTTTCTCGAGCCTTACGATCTCGCTTCTGTCGGGGCTTCTCGGAGGCTCGGTCGGGTTTCTTGCAACGCTTGTCTATCTTGGACTCGGGGCGGTCGGGGTTCCGGTTTTCTCGGGCTATACGGCGGGGTTTGGCGTGCTTTTCGGGCCGAGCGTCGGCTTTTTCGTCGGATACCTCGTCCTTGCGCTGATTTCGGGATTGGCGACAAGACGCTCGCCGAGCGCGCGAGCTATGTCCTATCTTCCGCTTTTTCTTTTCGGAGAGCTTTCGCTTCTTTCGCTCGGTGCCGTTGGCTATGCGCTCACCCTGGAGCTTTCCATAGCTTCGGCGGCGGCTGCTGCGTTTTTTCCGTTTTTGATCCCCGCCCTCTGCAAGGCGGTTTTGGCATCTTGGCTTCTCGCGCGCCTCGGTCGCGCTCGGCTCTACTCGCTTGCCCCTAAAAACAAATGATGAATATCAAGATTTGGAGAACCTGTCATGACCGTATATGAGGCACTTTCGACCCTCGTTTCCTATGCCGCCGAGCGCGGTATGCTCGACCGACTTGACACGGCGTACGCCTATAACCGACTCCTTTCGGTGATGCAGCTCGACGGTGCCGAGATGCCGCGCGCGATCTCTCCGATGCCGCCGCTTTCCGAGGTGCTTTCGGTTCTGCTCGACGATGCCGTTGAGCGTGAGCTTCTGCCTGAGGATACCGTTACCTATCGAGATCTCTTTGATACGGCTCTGATGGGGGAGCTGACGCCTCGCCCGAGCGAGGTGGTGCGCGGCTTTTTTGAGCGTTACGCGCGCTCACCGCGTGAGGCGACCGATTGGTTTTACCGTCTTGCCATCGACTCGAACTATATCCGAGAGGATCGCATCTCGCGCGACCGCCGCTGGTCGGTCCCCTCGCGCTACGGAACGATCGATCTCTCGATCAACCTCTCAAAGCCCGAGAAGGATCCGCGCGCCATTGCCGCCGCAAAGCTTCTTCCGCAGAGCGGCTATCCGCGATGCCTGCTCTGCCATGAGAACGAGGGGTACGCCGGAAACGCCGGCAAGCCTGCGCGCCAGACGCTGAGGCAGATCCCCTTTGAGATGGCGGGGGAGCGGTGGTATTTGCAGTATTCCCCCTACGTCTACTATAACGAGCACTGTATTGCCCTGTCCGAGCGCCACGCACCGATGAAGATCGACCGCACGAGCTTTTCAAAGCTGCTCGATTTCGTCACCGTTTTTCCGCATTACTTCATCGGCTCAAACGCCGATCTTCCGATCGTCGGCGGCTCGATCCTCTCGCACGATCATATGCAGGGCGGACGGTATGTCTTCCCGATGGAGCGCGCGCGCGCCGAGCTTGGGATCTCCTTTTCGGGCTATACCGATATCGAGGCGTCGATCCTCGATTGGCCGATGTCGGTCATTCGCCTGGTCGGGGACGACAAAGAGCGGCTCGTTTCGCTTGCTGATCGCATCCTCACCGCCTGGCGCACCTATAGCGACGAGTCGGCAGAGATCCTTGCAAAAAGCGGCGAGGAGGGGCATAATACCGTCACGCCGATCGCCCGTCGCCGCGGCGAGCGGTACGAGCTTGATCTCGTGCTTCGAAACAACCGCACGAGCGACGAGCATCCGCTCGGGATCTTCCATCCGCACGCCGAGCGCCACCATATCAAGAGGGAGAACATCGGTCTGATCGAGGTCATGGGTCTTGCCGTTCTGCCGGCGCGGTTGCTCACCGAGCTTGACGAGATCGCAAATCTTGTGCTCTCGGGCAAGGGGGTTGACAGATCCTCGTCACTCGCGCCGCACGCCGATTGGGTCGACTCGCTTCTCTCGCGCTACCCCTTTACGCGCGAGAACGTCCATGAGATCCTTTACCGCGAGGTCGGCGAGATCTTCACAAGCGTCCTTGAGGACGCCGGGGTCTACAAGACCGACGATGCGGGACGGGCGGCATTCCTTCGCTTTGTTGATTTTGTGAATCTTAAAAATTGACGTTATGACAAAATCCCCCGTTTGCCTCGGCAAACGGGGGATTTTGTATTGTGGGTGGCGAAGCGAAATGAAATCCGCCTTTGGCGGATGATCGTTTCCGTGCGGCAAAAAAAGCCTCCCTTGTGCAAATGGGAGAAAATTTGCGCGCAAATTGCCTTGCGAAGCAAGACGGAGGGATTGTTAAAATTAGATTTCGCACAGGACAATCCCTCACCGCCTTCGGCGGAGCTCCCTTTACACAAGGGAGCCTTTTTTAGTTCCCCGATCGTATAAGGAGAACCTCTAACGTTGCCATAGGCAACATATCGCGTCCGCTGTGCGGACATATCGCTCGCGCCATGCGCGAATATCGCGTTGACGCGAAGCGTCGACATATCACTCGCGCAAAGCGCGAAATGAAGCCTGCCGGTGGCAGGATTTAGGGACGCGAAAGAAGGCAGGTCAGATCTCCCGATATCGAAACCGAGCCGATGCCGGCGGGGAGATAGATGCTGTCGCCAAGCGAGAGAGGAAGCTCCCCTTCCTTTGATAGGAGCTTTCCTTTCCCCTCGGTGACGAGAAGCGAGAGGAAGGAGTCTTCGGGGGAGATAAACGTAAAGCTTCCTTTACACTCGCTGACGGCGAAGTGCGGCACAGCGGCAAGGAGTCTGCCGGGAAGCTCGACTCTACGCGAGAACTGCTCGCGCAGGATCTCGCCCTGTGAGATGGGGCGCACGACCCGAAGCGCCTCTTCGGTATGTAGGGGACGGAGATTCCCATCTTTGTCGCGCCGATCGTAATCCCAGACGCGGTAGGTGGTGTCCGAGCTCTGTTGGATCTCGGCAAGCAGGATGCCGCCGCCGATGGCATGAAGCAGTCCCGCAGGGACGTAGAAGACGTCGCCCGCCTTGGCAGGGACGGAGTGCAGGATCTCGGTAAGGCTTTCTTGACGAAGGGATCCTTCAAGCTCGGTTGCCGAAACCCCCTCCTTCATCCCCCAAACGATCGTGGCACCCGGCTCGGCGTCAAGGACGATCCAGATCTCGGTTTTGCCGTACGGCATCCCAAGGGCTTTGGCGTCGGCATCGCTCGGATGCACCTGCACCGAGAGCTTATCCCTTGCGTCGATCAGCTTGATCAGAAGAGGGAAATCGGCGAAGCTCGTATGATCCCCGATGGCGGCGAGGTACCGAGAGAAAGTCATGCCGCTTGCCTCACCGTTTGATATGAGATTCTCGTTTCCCTCTCGGCACGAGAGCACCCACGCCTCAGCGATGCTCTCATAGTCCGAGCAGATGCCGTACTGCTCACAGAGGCGCCTGCCGCCCCAGATGGCGGTTTTTGCGATCGGCATCAGCTTGACCGGATAGCGCTTCATCTCGTCGGCTCCTTTTGTTTTTTTCATTATACATCCGAGCGGCGAGTTTGTCAAGCAGACTTTACCTCTCTTTACCCCTTTTTCCACTTGAAGAGAAGGATCCCGCCGAGCATCAGGGCAAGCCCGACGTATTTTTGCAAGGTAAAGGGCAGGCGCTCGGTGCCGAGCCATCCGAAGGCGTCGATCAGAGCCGCGACGAGGAGCTGTGAGATCAGAATGACCGAGATCGCCGCCGTCGGGGAGAGCCCCTTGATCGAGAGCACGACGGTCAGGGTGATCCCAAATCCAAGCAGTCCTCCAAGAAGACTCCAGGGCGGAGCCTCACGCACCGCCGAAAGATCCCCACGTCCGAAAAAGAGCATTGCGATAAGTGCCGCCATAAAGGCGAGCCCCTGCACGAGAAAATTCGATTCCAGCAGGCCCACGCGCTCGGTCAGGCGCGTGTTCATCACCCCCTGCAGGCTCATCAGCGCCCCTGCAATGACCGAAAAGATGACTCCGACCATCTCTGCCTCCTTTTTTTCTTAGTATTTCGGGTCGGCACAGATGCTATTACGGGAAAATTCGGCAGAGCAAAAAAATTTCGTTTCGACTTGCTTTCCCGCGCGCGATAGTGTATAATACTATATAAGCTACATTTGAGGGGCGAGGTGTGACCATGACGAGAACCGGCTTCAATAACGATCTTTATATCCGCTTGCAATCGCAGAAGATCCGCGACCGCATCGACAACTTTGACGGCAAGCTCTATCTTGAGTTTGGCGGCAAGCTTTTTGACGATTTTCACGCGGCGCGCGTTCTGCCCGGCTTTGCGCCCGACGTGAAGGTGCGGATGCTCTCGGCTCTTGCCGATCGCGCGGAGGTCGTGATCACCATCAACGCCGCACATATCGAGGCGAATAAGCGCCGCTCGGATCTCGGCATCACCTACGACGTTGACGTCATGCGCCTGATCGACGCCTTCCGCGGCATCGGCCTCTATATCGGCTCGGTCGTCATGACCCAGTACCGCGGTCAGCGCTCTGCCGACGCCTTTGGCGCGCGCCTTGAAAAGCTCGGCATCCCGGTCTACCGCCATTACCCCATCCCGAACTACCCGACCGACGTTGAGCTCATCGTCTCGGACGAGGGCTACGGTAAGAACGATTATATCAAGACCTCGCGCGAGCTTGTGATCGTAACCGGCCCCGGCCCCGGAAGCGGCAAGATGGCGACCTGCCTCTCTCAGCTTTACCACGAGCATCGCCGCGGCATTACCGCAGGGTACGCCAAGTTCGAGACCTTCCCGATCTGGAACCTTCCGCTTTCTCATCCCGTCAATCTCGCCTACGAGGCGGCAACCGCCGACCTTGACGACGTGAATATGATCGACTCCTTCCATCTCGACGCCTATGGCGAAACGGCGGTCAACTATAACCGCGACGTCGAGATCTTCCCGGTGCTTCGCGCCATCATGACCCGTATCTACGGCGATTGCCCCTACAAGAGCCCGACCGATATGGGGGTCAATATGGCAGGATTTGCCATTTTTGACGACGAGGCCGTTTCGTCTGCCGCAAGGCAGGAGATCATCCGCCGCAGCTATAAGGCGAAGTGCCAGAGGGCGGGGGGACTCGGATCGGATGAGGAGATCCGAAAGATCGAGCTTCTGATGAACCGCGTCGGTGCCTCGACCGCCGACCGTGCCGCCGTTGCTCCCGCGCTTGCCGTTGCCGAGCGGACCGGCGCTCCCGCGACCGCGATCGAGCTTCCCGACGGGCGGATCGTGACAGGAAAGACCTCGTCGCTTCTCGGCTCGGCATCCGCCGCCCTGATGAATGCGCTCAAGACCCTGGCGGACATTCCCGACGAGAGCAAGCTGATCTCAAGCGAGGTCATCGAGCCGATCCAAAAGCTGAAGGTGGGCCATATGGGCGCGCACAACCCCAGAATGCATACCGACGAGCTTCTGATCGCGCTTTCGATCTGCGCCGTGACCGACCCGATCGCCGCACGTGCGATGGCGGCGCTCGATTCGCTTCGCGGAAGCGAGGTCCATTCGACCGTCATTCTTTCAAGCGCCGACGAGGGGGTTTTCCGTAAGCTCGGCATGAACGTCACCTGCGAGGGGCAGTACCAGACCAAAAAGCTCTACCATAAGTAAGATGGCGCTGATTTACGATAATCCCAAAAAGGACAAGACCTGCTGCTTTACGGGGCATCGCGAGATCCCCCTGCTTGACCTCTCGCGCATCACGCGCAAGACCCGCGAGACCATCCTTTCGCTCTACTCCCGCGGTGTGCGGTACTTTGGCGCCGGGGGCGCGATCGGCTTTGATACCATCGCCGCCGAGACGGTGCTTGAGCTGCGCGAGACCCTTTGCCCCGAGATCAAGCTCATTCTCGTTCTCCCCTGCCGCGATCAGACGCGGGGCTGGAAAAACGAACGGGATCTAAGGCGCTACGCCGAGTGCCTGCGCCTTGCCGATAAGGTTGTCTACACTTCAGAAGCGTATCATCGGGGATGCATGCACAAGCGCAACCGACATCTCGTTGATCAGAGCGCCTATTGCATCGCCTACCTCACAAAGCCGAGCGGCGGCACCGCCTATACCGTCGATTACGCCGAGCAACGAGGGCTTGTGATCCTCAAAATTGAGTAAGCTTAGCGCACCTGCCCGTTTCGGACAGGGGCGCTAAGTCCGTCTTCGACGGATGAAA
>JAFYMH010000105.1 GCA_017556685.1 Clostridia bacterium
GTTGTCCATCTCGGACAACCGCGCTAAATTCGTCTTCGACGGATAAAATCCACCCGTGGTGGATGAAATCGCATCACGCGGCTATGCCGAGCATATTGACAAAAGAGACGGAACGAAGCATTCCGTCTCTTTTTTCATCGTCTTGTTTTCGGCGGCAGCAAAGGAAAATTTGCAATTTTCCCCTTTCAAACACGGCTTTTCTGTGGTATAATATAAAAAAAGGAAAGGGAGGGGAAAAGGATGCAGGACAAATCTAAGGGGGCGCCCGAGAGGATCGCGTCCTTTGAGGTCGATCACGATTATATCACCCCCGGGGTATATCTTTCGCGCATCGACGGGGACGTTTTGACCTACGATCTCCGCACGCGCCGTCCGAACGCGGGGGATTATATGGACAACGTGACGATGCATACGGTCGAGCATCTTTTTGCCACCTACGTGCGTTCGAGCAGGATCGGGGACAGAGTCCTTTATTTTGGGCCGATGGGCTGTCGCACCGGCTTTTACCTGCTCGTGCGAGACGAGAAGCCCGAGGAGGTCTACCGCGTGATCCGCGAAACGCTGATGCAGATCATCTCGCATCGGGGCGAGGTATTTGGCGCTTCGCGCAAGGAATGCGGCAACTATCTTGAGCTTGATCTCGCGTCGGGCGTGCGCGAATGTAGGGCTTATCTTGACGCCCTGCCCGACGAGAAAAGCGACTTCTCCTATCCGAAAGAGTGAACGAAAGGACGATAGATATGTACGGAATTATCGGCGCAATGCAGAGTGAGGTAGAGGAGCTCGTTTCGCTTCAGAGCGAGTGCGAGGAGATCAAGATCGGAGCACTGACCTTCTATCGGGGTCTGCTTCTTGGAAGGATCCCGACCGTGATTGCCGAGTGCGGCGTCGGGAAGGTCAATGCCGCGATCACGGCAACCCTTATGATCCGCGAGTTCTCCCCTTCTGCGATCATCAATACCGGCGTTTCGGGCGCGCTCTCGCCCGCGCTTTCGGTTGGGGATCTCGTGATCGGCGACCGCTTCGTTCAGCACGATATGGATACCTCGCCGATCGGCGACCCCGTCGGCTTTGTCAGCGGCCCCAACCTCGTCTATTTCCCCGCAGACCCCCGCCTTGTCAAGGCGGCGCTCGATGCGGCAGGCTCGCTTTCTCTCCCTGCCCAAAGCGGAACGGTTGCCTCAGGGGATCAGTTCATCGCGGGAGGGGAGAGCAAGGCGCGCATCCGCTCGCTCTTTGACGCCGTTACCTGCGAGATGGAGGGCGCCTCGATCGCGCATGCCTGCTATCTTCTCGGCACCCCCGTTGCCGTCATTCGCTCGATCTCGGATCTCGCCAACGGCGAGTCGCCGATCGACTTCCCGACCTTTACCAAGCTGGCGGCGAAAAACAGCGCAGGACTCGTTCGGGAGCTTCTTCTCTCGCTCGAAAAGGAGGGCGCGTGAGCGTGGGGAAGCGCGGGCTCGTTCTTGAGGGGGGCGCCATGCGCGGCCTCTTTACGGCAGGGGTTCTCGACGTTCTGATGGAAAACAATATCTCCTTCGACGGCGTGATCGGGGTCTCGGCAGGTGCGGCGTTTGGCTCCAACCTCGTCTCGGGGCAGATCGGGCGCTCGCTTCGCTATAATCTCGCCTATTGCCGCGATAAGCGCTACTGCAGTCTCCGCTCGCTTCTCAGAACCGGCGATCTCTTTGGCGCCGAGTTCTGCTATCGCACCCTGCCGCTTTCCCTCGACCTCTTTGATTTTGATGCCTATCGCGAAAGCCAAACGGCGTTTTACGCCGTTGCAACCGACGCCGATACGGGACAGGCGCTCTATCTTGATTGCAAGGGGGGCGATGATCTTAGAGTCCTTGATGTGATCCGCGCCTCGGCATCTATGCCCCTCGTTTCCCGTCCCGTTTTGCTCGACGGCAGACGCCTGCTTGACGGAGGGGTCAGCGACTCGATCCCGCTCTCCTATTTTGAGAGCATTGGGTTTACGAAGAACCTCGTCGTTCTGACAAAGCCCCGTGGCTACAAAAGAAAGCCCGCCTCTCGTCTTGCCTTGACCCTTCTCAAATATAAGGGCATCCGACAGGCGATGAAAACGCGGCATCTTCGCTATAACGAAACGCTCGAGATGATCGAGCGAAGGGAGGCGGCAGGGGAGATCCTTGTCATCCGTCCCGCATCTCCCCTTCCGATCGGGCGCACCTCGCATAGCAAAGCCGAGCTTCAGACGGTCTACGAGCTTGGCAGAGCCGAGGCAGAGCGGCGCCTGCCCGAGCTCCTTCGCTTCTTTGAGGCATGATAAAAGGGCTGTCACATTTGACGAGACCGAAAAAATCCGAGGGAATAAGTAATCCTTAAGAAAATTTTTCACAAAGTGAGGCGTTTTGCCTTCGTGAAGTTTTTTAAGGATGAAATTCTTCGGATTTCTTCATTTTATCTCGGATTTTTTTACTGCCGTTTGCTTCTCGCCTAAATCTGATGCGCCCCACCAAAAAAGAGAGCCACCTGAAATGCATTTGCATTTCAGGTGGCTCCATTTTTGTTTGCTTAAGCTCAGAACTGCTCTCCGAAGGGATAGTTCGTTGCATCAAAGCAGTCAGCTGCGACAGCGTCGCCGCTGGTGTTCAGAAAATCGTTCGTCTTCAGAACGAGGAGCTCAAGCTCGGGGGACTGATACTGTTTTTTCATTGCTTTTCTCTCCTCTCTTAGTCAATCGTTGCGGTGTAGCCGTCAGCGGTGGTGGTCCAACCGCCGGTGTAGATCACGCCGTCGATGATCACGGTAGCAAGAGCTGCATCGCCGGTGATCGTCAGGGTGCCGTCGGTGATCGTTGCGGTGAGCGCGTGCTCGTATCCGTCGTAGGGCATGACCTGCTTGCCGCCCTCGATAACGACGACGCCGTCGATGTAAGCGCGGACTGCATCAGCGTTTGCATCCTCTTCGTTCGCCTTGTAGGTCTCAACTGCAGCCTCGTAAACCGAGGAGGAGGTAGCGGCGGTGTAGTAGTACTTGCCACCGACCTCGATGTAGGAAACAGCGGTGAACTCACGTGCGTAGTTCTGTGCGAAGATGCTCGTCATAGCAGCCGAGAAGTAGGTGTACTCGTTGCCGGCAACACCGTTCGTCATCTTGATGTCAAGAACGCCGTCGGTATCAACCGTCAGAGCGCCGTTGAGCTTATCGGTCGGGAAAATGAGGGTTCCAACCGTGTAGTCAAGGCCTACAAGCTCAGCGGTCGGGATGCGGGTGGTGAAGCGAAGACCCGAGTTTGCGTTCAGACGCGCCTCGGCTGAAAGCTTCAGCTCGAGACCGTAGGGTGCCTCGGTCTCCTCCTCGTAGGTGAGGGAGATCGCCGAGGGAGCGTAGTTCGTGGAGCCCTCACGCATCCAGACGACGATCGTCGTTGCGTCGTCGGGAACGGCTACCGTAACGACGTCCCCCTCCTTGTGGTCTTTGAGTTCGATAATCGAGGTAACTCCGCCCGCATAGCTGACCTTTTCGTTAAGGATCGGAGTCCGATTCAGGAAGGCATAGCCGAGATAGTTAGAGGAGCCGACGGTGAAGGAGACCTTCGTGTAGTCGCGGTCGGTCAGATCAACGAAACCGGAGTGGTAGTCCTTGGTGTAGGTTTCAACCCACGTATGATCGTTGTCCCAACCGTAGACGCAGCCGTTCTCCACAAGGTTGTATGCAACCGTCGTGGTCTCGATGGTCGAGGAAACGCCCACCCAGTTCACGAAGGTGATCGAGTCGGGGAGATAGACGTCAACCGCACCGCTGACGTACTCCTTATAGACAAGGGCGAGATACTTCGCATCCTCGGGGATCTTGACAATCTCGCCGTCAACTGCCGAAGCGTTTGCGGTCATGCCGCCCGCGTAGGAAACTTTCTTGGTAGGGACAGGCGTCTCGGTCAGGAAGGTGTAAGTGGTTGTGTCGTGATTCGCGTTCGATTGGAAGGTCACCGCGTCAAAGGTGGTGCCCTCGATCGGGATCAGCGCGGTCGAATAGTTGCCGAAGCTGACAACATCATATTTTCCGCCGGTGATAATTCCCATCGAAGGAATGACGTTGCTCATCGGGTAGGCGTACGAATCAAGGCTGCTATTGAGCAGGTTCGAGTTAGTTCTCTCAAAGGCGAGCGAGTAGGGGCAAATATCGTTGCCCCAGGAGCGAGCGCGGATCGCGAGATAGTTGGCTCCCTCGGGAATGTCGGCGTAGTAGACGAGACCCGCATACTTCTTTTTATACGAGGTACTACCGGTGGTTTGTTTCTCGTACTTGGTGACCGTGGTGCCCTCCGTGAGAACGACCGCGTCTCCTGCCGCCTCGGGCTTCTCCTCGAGGAACGCAAAGTAAAGGTAGTTTCCATTGCTTTTTCCGATGCCGATCTCAACGATGTCATAATCGCCGATCTCGTTCAGATCGATGATCAGAAAGCCGTCATTCGCATCGCTGGTGTCGTCGTACCACGTGGTGGGGTTGTTCCAGTCGAATATCAGCTCCTGGACCTCATCTTGGAGATCGCTTTGCTTATCTGCGTAGACGTAACGGTCGTCAGACGCATCCTCAGGCTCGGTCGCGCCTGCCGTTGCCGTGAAGACGAGCACCGAGGAAAGCACGGTGACGATCACGAGCAGGGTCGAGAGCAGACCGATCAGAGTCGATCTTTTGGTTTTCATGTTCGTTTTCCTTTCGTGAAAATATTTTTTTAAAGTCGGCGGCAAGGATGCCGACAGACTCTTTTACATAGTACAGTATACCACCCGCGGTATCATTTGTCAATCCGACGAAATGTACAAAAATTTCCAAAAAAATTGTGCAACCTATACAAAACAGGAAAAAAATGGGATTCCCAAGGACGAAAGCGATGCGGTTTTTGCGATATATAATATAAAAGGAAGGGTTTTGTGGGTCTCAAAGCAGATCGAGAAGCTCGCAGGGGCTTCCAACGATATGCTCGGCACCCGCCGAAAGAAGCTCCTCTTTTTCGCGGAAGCCCCAAAGCACGCCGACGGCGGTGATTCCGGCGTTTTTGGCGGTTTCGATATCGGTTGCAGTGTCCCCGATATAGAGCACCTCGCCCCTGTCAACGCCAAAGCGGCGGATGACGGCAAGGGTCGATTTGGGGTCGGGCTTCAGGGGATAGGCGTCGACAGCTCCTGTTACGAAGTCGAAATACCCCTCTCCGTAAAGCTCGTTTATGACCCCCTTCGCCGCGAAGTCGGGCTTATTTGAAACGACGGCAAGCTTGATCCCTCTTTCCTTTAGCGCATCGAGCGTCTCCTTCATGCCGTCAAAGATGCTTGTGAGGTGCGATGGGTTTGCGTTATAGGCGTCGTCATAGGTGCGGTAGACCGACTTGTAAAGCGCCTCGTCCTCCCCTCTCTCCCGCTCGGCGAGGGCGCCGCGAAGAAGCCGCTCGATGCCTCTGCCGGCAAGGTAGCGGTACCGCCCCGTCGCGATCGGCTCAATGCCGTGTTGCGAAAGGGCAAGGTTGGCGTAATGGGCGATGGTCGCAACGCTGTCAAGCACCGTTCCGTCCAGATCGAAAATGCAAAGCTTGATCATCTCTCATCTCTCCTTTGTTTCTATCCGTATTGTAGCATTTTTTGCCCCTTCTGTCAATCAATTCGGGCGGCAGGGCTTGCTTTTGGGGTGGGATTGTGCTATACTGAACAAAATGACAGTTCAGGGGGGATGCGTGATGCTTTCCATTGAGTCGCTTAAGAGTTATTCGGTCTATCGGGATACCGTGCACGATGCCGAGAACGGACTTACCGTCGATCTTGATATCCTCGTATCGGACGGTGCGGCTTGCACCGACAAAACGCCCTTGATCCTTTACGTTATCGGCTCGGCGATGCCCCGCGTCGGAACCGACAGCGACGAGAGGATCCTTTCCGATCTGCTCTCGCGCGGGTATATCGTTGCCGTTCTCGATTTCCTTGGGGACGCGCGAAGCGTGACCCCCGAGCTTGAATGGAGCATCCAGCGCATTCGTCAGCGCTTTGCCTGGGAGCCCGAGTACGTCGAGCGGGTGCTTGCCGGCACCCGTTGCTCAAACGAGGCGGTCTACGTGCTTCCGAGCGGATATAATATCAAGCGTCAGCTCCCCTTCTGGGCGTTTGACCGTCACGGCGTTGCGGGAAGCTTTGACTTCATCGTCTCGACCTGGAACTCCGACTTCCTCGGCGTTTTCCAGAATAAGGGAATCGTCACTCATCCCGACGGACGGCGCGAGACGGTCCGCGAGTATACCGAGCGGCTCCCCGGCGGTAAGGTGACGAGCGTTTATCAGTGCATCAAGCGCGACGGAGCGCCGATCGACATGAACCTCTATATGGATATTCTGTATCCGACAAATCCCGAGAGCGACGTTCCGGTCATGATGTACGCGCAGAGCTCGCAGCATACGGTCGGGACCTGGAACAGCTATGAGCGGCCGCATCTCTCGGGCTTCCTTTTCGCGGGGTATGGCGTTGCGCTCTTCGATTTCCCCTACGTGCCGATGGCGCGCCTTGACAGCTGGGGGTATTTCGACGGAGACGGACGCGGCGTCCCCGGCGGCGTGACGGGGGATAACTACACCTATTCGCTCGGGAA
>JAFYMH010000106.1 GCA_017556685.1 Clostridia bacterium
CTTTCCTTGATGGAATTCCAGGTGCCGTCCTTTTCGAGCAGCTCAAGATCGATCTTCAAGGTTCCCGAGGAGATCTTGTTCCCCGAGCTCGTTACGCTGTCGGTAAACCATGCAAAGGTCGTTCCAAGCAGCATGGTGAAGCAGAGCGCAAGCGCCAAGACGCTCGAGAGAAGCGCTCTCTTTGTGGTTTTGTTAGTCATTTTTAGCCTCCTTTTTAAATTTGTTTTTCGACTAACTCTATGTAAAGCGGCGATGCCGCAAAACACCGATCAGGGGCTCTCCCGATCCTCGGGGAGTGTGGGGGGCTTCTCCTCGGTGCGCTCAAGCTGTGCCTTGAGCTTCATGAGTTCTTCCATCATGCGGCGGTTCTCCTCGCGCTCTGCTGCAAGCTCGGCGCGCTCTGCGCGGATCCGCTCGGTCTGCTCTGTCCGATATTTTCGGACAAGTCGCACGACGTTCGTTCCGTGATAGAGGATCAGAAGCAAAAAGGGCGTGAGGATACAAACGATATACCCCGGAGTCGTTTTTACGAAGGCGAAAAAACGTCCGACGAAGGGGAGCTTCCCGACGTATCTGCCGAGCACGTATCCCGGCTCAACGATCATCTCGTCGCTCACGCCCGTATTGGTACCGTAGGTCTCGTAGCCGATGACCTTTCCCTCTCTATCCGTTTGGACGCTTCGGATGCGGTGGGTGATCGTCTCACCGTAGCTATCGGGGTTCGTGGAGATAAAAGCGATCACCTCTCCTGCCTCGAGCGTCCGCGTATCCTTCACCTTTTTGATCAGAACGATATCTCCTGCGTTAAAATGGATCTTATCGTTCTCGTTTTTCTCAGAGCGGCTCATGGAGTCGGTCTGCACGATGTAAAAACGGATGCCGAGGATGCCCCTTTCGTTTTTATCAACGGTTGAGACGGTAAAGACGGTGAAGACGACCATCAAAACGGCGAAGGCAACAACGAGCAGGGTGAGGATGCGAAGCGCGAGTGCAAGAGCCTTATTCGCTTTTCCGTTGCTTTCCATCATGCTTCTCCTTACTCATCTGCCGCAACCGCATAAACGGTGATGCCGATGCCGCTATAGCTTTTTCCCTGGAATTCGTTTCCTGCCGTTTCCCGCATTCGAACGGCGAGATAGAAGTGCTCGCTGCTCTCTCCCGGGGCAAGATACCCCTCAAAGCTCGTCATCTGCGTTCCTCCGAAGGGGTCGGTCAAGTCGCTCATCAAATACACTTCAAACGCCTCGAGAAAGCGCTCACGGTCGGCTACCCCATCGACGTTGATATAGATGCGGTACTCGATCGGGATCGTCCCCCTGTTTTTCACCTGGAAGCCCTCGGTGTAAAAGTAGCTTCCGGGAGCAAAGTACAGGGGACCGATCCCGTCGGGGTTGACGAAGTCGAGAACCTCTCCGACAAGCGAGGAGTCGGAGGTGTCAAGGAGATCAAGCTTGATCTTATCGTCCGACACGACGACGTCGTTTTTCCCGAGGTTGCCGAGAAGATCCATCGCAGGACCGATGAAAAGCAGGGCCAGAAGCAGAAGGATGACCGACACGACGATCCTAATTACCGTTGAATTTCGGACGTCTTGCTTGTGATATGCCAATCCTTCACCCTACCTTTCCCATACTCGCAGACCGTACGCCTCGTCACAGTATATGCGCGTCGGATCTATTATGCAACCTAACGCCTGTTATGTTGCTCATGCTTCTTTTTTTGCCCCTAACCTTTCTTCCCGAAGGGCAAAAAAAAGCATGACGAAAAAGCCTTTCCGCCACTTTCAAAAAAAGGTGTGAAAAGGCTTTTTCGCCATGCCAATGATGTAGTTTTTGAGAAATTTTGTCAGGGAATAAATGGAATTTCAGAAAAACTATTGCAAAATTGGAAAGTGTGTGCTATAATGTGAGCCATCCAAAGGGGGAGGTCTGCCCTGTC
>JAFYMH010000107.1 GCA_017556685.1 Clostridia bacterium
CGGCGCGGAGCATCTCGGCAGAGCCGAAGAGCACCTCGTCCTCGGTGGCGGGGATCCGTCCGATATCGACCGTCTCTCCGAGCATAGAAAAGAGATCGGAGAACTCCTGGGATGTGATCTCACAGTCGGAAAGCATCTCGCAAAGGGTATCGAGCGTGTCGCAAATGACGTCCCAAAGACGACTGAAATGCTCGCCCCGCTCAAGATCTCCCGACGCACAGAGTGCCGCCGCACGCGCGGAAAGCTTCTCGGGAAGGGAAAGCGTCAGAAGAAAGTCGCACAGCGTCCGACAGTGCAGAGCGACCGATTTGCGTCCGATGCTCTCCCGAAGCGGACGAAGGGAGGAAAGTAGCTTTTGGCGAGCCGAGGCAACGAGCTGAAGGGTCCTCTCCCCGTGCTCGGTCAGGCGATCGGTATAGCCGTCGGGGTTCATCGTCCAGGGGCTCTGATCGGTGATCCGCTTCCCTGAGAGCTTCCATTTCTCGGTATAAAGCTCAAAGGCATCGGCTTCCTCGGCCGTAACGCCGCAAAAGCCGCACTTGAGATAGGTCAGAACGTCGGGACGGCGAAAGCCCCCGATGCAGACCGCATAGGCGCTTGAGATGAGCTTGATGGGCTCGAGTGCAGAGACGTCGATCCGCTCGGAGGAAAAGCAGGGGATGCCGCTTTTTGCAAGCGCCGTATCGAGAATGCCACGATAGGCGCCGGGATTTGCCGTCACCACGGCAAAATCGCGGTAAAGCGCTCCCTCACTCTGTACCTGACGGGAAATATCCTCGGCAATAAAGCGAGCGGCGGAATAGGGGGTCGCGGCATTGACCAGGCGCACAGCCCCGTCTGCCTCCCCGCCGTAGGAGAGTCCTTGATGCTCGGCTCTCCAAAGATTCTCTGTCAAAAACGCAAGCGAGGGCGAGAGGGTTCGGCGGTTTCCGGACAGTCGCGACACGCGCACGGCAACGCCGCGCCGCTTTGCAAGCTCGGTCAGGCGCTCACAGCACTCCCTCTGCTCTGCGTAGCAAAGCTGAAGATCGGCATCCTCGGGAAGCGGAAGCGTGACGGTCACGTCGGCCTGCGAAACGAGCCTTTCAAAGAGAGCGTACTGCTGCTCGGTAAAGCCCGTGAAGCTGTCAAAGGCAAGATACGAGCCTCGAAAGAAGGGCGCCGCGTCAAGCTTCTCGCAAAGCACGTCGAGCGTACTCTCCCCATCGGCAAAGCGCTCGCCGAGAAGCGAGCGGTAGGTTCCGATCAAAAGAGCGAGATCGGCAAGCCGATCCGAAAGTCTGCCCTCTCCGAGCGCCTTCGACGCACAGTCAAGCTCGGGGACCGAAAGCCTCGATGCGGCAAGCTCACCCGAGACGGCAAGGAGCTTTTGGATCGCCCCCCTTGACCTCTCGCTCTGCGGAATGCGAAGCAGAGGCGCCGTTTCCCCCATCGTTCGCCACATCGTCAGAAGACGGGCGACGGGGGTTGCATACCGAACGCCGATGCCGCCAAGCGAGCGGAGCACCGAGTCGGCAAGTCTTGTAAAGTTACTGACCTCAAAGAAAAGAGGCGCAGAGGGAGGCAAAAGGCTCGCCATTCTGCGCTCGGTCGCAACGGTTGCCTGCTCCGGAACGACAAGCCAGCATCTCCCCTCGCTCTCAAGGCGAGAGCGAAGCTCTCTCTCAAGGAGTGCGGTCTTTCCGCTTCCGGGGCCGCCCAAAATCAGATGCAGCACGATGCGATCTCCTTTCTGTTTTTACGGTTTTTTTTAAGGGGGGATCAAAGCTCGAGGCGATAGCCACCGCGCGTTGAGAGGATCGAAAGCTCGGCGTTTTTCAGATGCCGACGCAGGTGCGAGACCGTCACGCGCAGAAGGTTGAGATTCATCTCCCTACCCTCCCATACGCGACCAAAGAGGCTTTGACAGTCGATCTCCGCACCCTCCGCGCGAAAAAGCTCCGAGAGAAGGCGGTACTCGGTATCCGAAAGGCGGTACTCGCCGCTTCCCGTCAAAAGCGTCTGCTGATCGGGAAGAAGATGCGGCTCCACCGTGCTTTCCTTCTCGGAAAGCAAGCGCGTCAGGAGCATTCGGTCGGTAAAGGGGCGCTTAAGATCCGCCCTCCCCTCTCTGCCGACCGTCAGGCGCGGCATCGGGTAAGAAGTCCCCGTGTCCTCATCCATGCTGTCAAGATCGACGACCAGAAGATCGGCCTCGGGAAGCTTTCGCGCGTGATCCTGTACGGCAAGGCTCGCCTTACCGTACAGCAAGGCTTTGAAATACGCCGCCGTGATCCCGTCGCGTGTCAGAAGGCAGATCCGCTTCATTTCGCACTCTCCCGTCTTTCCCTTTCGGCGGCGTCAAGAGCCGCCGAAACGACCTTGTGCATATCGTAGTAACGGTACTCGCCGAGTCTGCCGCCGAAAATGACGTTCTTCTCCTTTTTCGCAAGCGCGGCGTATTTCTCGTAAAGCTTGCCGTTTTCTTCGTCGTTGATCGGATAGTAGGGCTCATCGCCCGGATGCCATTCGGCAGGATACTCGCGAGTGATGACGGTTTTGCCGCCTGTCCCGAACACGAAGTGCTTATGCTCGATGATACGGGTATAGGGGATCTCGCGCTCGGTATAGTTGACAACGGCGTTCCCCTGATAGTTGTCACTCTCAAGCACCTCGCTCTCAAAGCGAAGGCTTCTGTAGCCGAGCGTGCCGAAGCGGTGCCCGTAAAAGGCGTCGATCATGCCCGTGAAGACGGTCTTTTCGGCAAGCGCCGAAAGCGCCGCGCGATCGGCAAAAAAGTCGGTATGAAGGCGAACCTCTATCCCGTCAAGCATCCGCCGTACCATCTCGGTATAGCCCTCGGTGGGGATGCCCTGCAGGGGGTCGGAGAAATAGTTGTTATCATAGGTAAAGCGAAGCGGAAGCCGACGGATGATAAAGGCGGGAAGATCCCTTGCGCTTCTGCCCCATTGCTTTTCGGTATAGCCCTTGACGAGCTTCTCGTAAATGTCGCGGCCGACGAGGGCAAGCGCCTGCTCCTCGAGATTGGCGGGGGCGTCGGTCAGGTAGGGGGCGCGCTCGCGCTCGATGCGTGCCATAGCCTCGCTCGGCGTACGGACTCCCCAAAGGGCGTGGAAGGTATTCATATTGAAGGGGAGGTTATAAAGCTCGTCCTTATAGACGGCAACGGGGGAATTGGTATAGCGGTTGAAGGTCGCAAAGCGCCCGACGTACTCCCAGATGCGGCGGTCGTCTGTATGAAAGATATGCGCGCCGTACCTGTGAACCTCGATCCCCTCGACGTTTTCGGTGTAAATATTGCCGGCGATATGCCCGCGGCGGTCAATGACGAGGCACTTTTTCCCCGCATCGGTCATCTCGCGCGCAAAGACGGCGCCGAACAGACCCGCGCCGACGATCAGATAATCATACTGCTTCATGACGTTCTCCTTACAGCTCACCGTGTGAGTCGAGTATTTTTTGGGCAAGCTCGCGCATCTCACGCCGCACCGATTCGGGCGACAGGATACGCATGCGCGCGCCGAACTGCATTACCCAGGATAAAAAGACGGGGGAGACGCGAACCTTGACCGAAACGCGGAAGGTCCCGGCGCCGTCACCGTCGGAAAGAAAGGGCAGATCCTCGCCGAAGCGATCGACGATCACGCCCGCAAGCGAGCGATCGACCGAGAGCAGGACCGTCGTTTCCTCTCCTGCGAATTTTCCGAAGAGCTCGTTCTCATATGCCGCAGGGTTTTGGCAGATCCTCTCCCAAAGCGCCCGCCCCTGCCGAGGGGTGTCCTCGGATCGGATCCTTCGCATTTTATCAACGCGGTAGTGGCGAAGCGAGTCGCTTTCGCCGTCGTAAGCAAGCAGATAATAGAACTCGTTATCCCAGGAAAGCATACAGGGGCTGACGAGGTAGCGCTTTCCGCCGTGCCGCGCCTCTTGCCTATGCCCCTCTGTCCAGTCGTAGTAAAGGAAAGAGATCGAGCGGTCAGAAAGAATCGCCGTATGGATGACGTCAACCGTATAAAACAGCTCGGTATTCTCGCTTTTTACCCGTCCCGCAACGTAGACCGAGCGGCCGAGATGCTTTTCCTCATGGCGCGAGGTCTGCCCGAGAAGCTTTCCGATCAGGGCTCGGCTTTTCGATTCGGAAATAAAGCGCGAGGACTGAACGGCGTCGATCAGAAGCTTAAGCTCCGCGCTTTCAAACTCGCGGGCGCCGATGAAATATCCGCCGCCCTTTCCCCTTGCCGAAAGCAGATCGACTCCGGCATCGGAAAGTGCGTGCAGATCGTCCATCACGGTCTTTCGGTTGGCAGGCATCCCGATCGCCTCAAGATGCTCTCCGATCTCGGCAACCGTCAGGGGATGCTCCTCGCTGCTCTCCCGCAAAAGGAAGCGGTAAAGCTCGAGTATCCGCGTTTTTTGATTGGCAGTCTTCGGCACGGCTCTCCCTCCCCTTCGCACGTATATAGACTCTTCATATATTATAACAAAATAAAAAAGAAAAGTAAAGAGCCGAGTTTCGAGTTTTCTCTTCCTTTTTGCAAAAAGGTATGCTATAATAAGATAGCCCAACGAAATCTTTTTTGCGGAAAGGCTTGCTATGTTAAAGAAAAAGGGAATCCCGACCCTCCTTTTGCTCACCGTCTCCGAGGTCTTCCTCGTTTCATTTGGATATCTGACGACTTATCTTCAGATCTACGATACGGTTGGCGTTCTCGCGACGGTCAGCTACGTTCTGCAGCAGCTTCTGATCCATCTCCCACTCTTGGTTGCGATCGGGGTCGCCTTTTCCATCACCCGAAAGAGGGGGTTTTTGTCCTCTCTCAGGGTGCTTGCCGTTCTGCTTCCCTTTTCCCTCGTCTATCAGACGGCGCTGACCTTTCTTGAATTCTATTTCCTTGAGGACGATCTCCTCGGAACGAGTCTTCTCCTTGGACTTTTAAACGGACTCTTTGCGGGTGTTCTTGCAAACGTCTTCCTTTTCGCTCTGCTTTTTCTCGTTCCGTATTTCCTCTTCCTGCGCGCAAATCACGGCGAGCAGCACCAAGGGGGATTCGCCGCGCTCTCGGCGATGCTCGTTCTCGGTCTTTACGGTCTGCTTGAGGAGACCGCCGCCCTGCTCACGCATCTTTCGGAAAGCCTCTGGATCTCGGAGCCGTCCGATATCCTTTCCTTCGTTCTTTTCTGCCTACTGCGGATCGGTATCGCCGCCTTTGGCTACTTCGTCATTCGACTGACCGAGAAAAAGGTATCATAAAAGCGAAAAAAGAGCGCTACGTCGTAGCGCTCTTTTTTCGTTTATGATTCCTTAGGATCCTCTTCCGAAAGCCGGCGGCAGGCAAGATATGACGTGAAGAAGGAGGCGATGCGGCGGCGCTTTGAGACGGCAACGCGCAAAGCCGAAAGGCTCATCCAAAGGGCGATAGCAAGCGATGGGACGAGCGGCAAAAGGAAGCTCTCGCCGCCGACGAGCAGACTGATGCCGAGCACCGCGCCGTAGAGCAACAGAAGAAGCGTCAGGCGCGCAAATCCCGAGAGGGCAAGCCCGTAGAGGATGGCGAAAAGCCGTCTTTTCCCGCTTGACGCCTTTTGAAGCTCCCCTGAGATCAGAGTCGTTCCGTCGGCTTGCTCGGATACCGTTGCGACAAAGTCGGTTGCCGCCGCCTCGTCACGGACAGGGGAAACGCGGATGCGAAGCGTCCCGTTTTCAGAGGACAGGAGCGAAAGATGCTCGCGCGAGTCGCGATGCATCCGGTTATATTCCTCCACGCGCTCGGGCAACACTCCCAGCATCGTCTGAAGATCGGTCAAAGTCTCGAATTTCATTTTTTCTTCCTTATTTATATTCGATTGATATTCGTTTTCAGCGCAGGATCATAAAGAGCAAAAGCGCAAGGAAGGAAAGCACGCCGCTTCCGGCGCCCGCAGCGGCAAGATAGGTCATGAGCCGAACCCTCTCCTGCAGCTTCTCAAAGCGGTCGGAGATCATGCGCGTGCTCTCTCCTTGATGCTCGGCGATCTCCTTCAGATCCCCCCGAATCAGATGGTGAGAGCGAACGATGACCTCGCGAAGCTCGCGCTCCTCCTTTTGGGTCAGCTTGGTCTCGTCGGGCGCCGTCTCTCCGCGGATCGTTCGGCGGATCGCCTCAAGCGGCGAGGTCTGCTCCTGCTTTTTTGGGGGCTCCTTTACACTCTGAAGCTCCTGCGGCTCCTCTTCGACGGCAGGGGGCGCGATCGTCAGTGTATCGAGATACCGACAATACTCCTCAAGATGCGCATATCCCTCCGCGGTGATCCCCCGTGCGACGAGGGGGGCGCGCCTTGCGCGAAGATGCTCAACGTGCGAGCCGACGCTCTGCTCGTTCAGAAAGGGGGAGATCTTCTGACGGCAGCTGTAGCAAAAGGCACGCTCGGTGCCTGCCCAGAGCTCGTCGGTCTCGTTAAAGAAGGTCAGACGGCATCCGCAGTTGACGCAATTCATATTCCCCATCACTCCTTTTTTTAAGAGTCGGGACACCCCGAAATCAGAGTCCGAGGGGATGCCCGAAGACGCCATAGGGCGTTTTTTCTGTCTTCTATTTTACCACACTTCGCATCGCTTGTCAATCTGTCCGAGCCGAGTTTTGCGATTGCTTCGGCGTTTGTGCCAAAGCCTTTGCTCTCTGTTTTCGACAAAATTGGACAGAAGTTAAGATAACACAATATATAGTGTTTTGCGAAATAAAAAATCACGATATTTTGTGTTTTTTCGCTTGACACGGGATAGGGACTTGTGATATAATCAAGGCACTAACGAATGAAGGAGACTACCCATGTATCGCGTACAAAAGAGAGACGGAAGCATCGTCGATTTTGATCTCCGCAAGATCAGAGAGGCGATCGAGAAGGCGTTTATCGCCGAGAAGAAGAACTACGATCCGAGCGTGATCGATTTCATGGCTCTGAAGGTCACGGCGGATTTTGAGCCGAAGATCAAGGAGGGGCTGATCGCCGTTGAGGCGATCCAGGACAGCGCCGAGACCGTGCTCGTGCAGGCGGGCTATGCCGACGTTGCCAAGGCGTACATTCTCTACCGCCGTCAGCGCGAGAAGGTGCGTAACACCAAGAGCGCCGTTCTGAACTACAAGGACATCGTTGACAGCTACCTGAAGGTTGCCGACTGGCGCGTGAAGGAGAACTCGACCGTTACCTACTCGGTCGGCGGTCTTATCCTCTCGAACTCGGGCGCGATCACGGCGAACTACTGGCTCTCCGAGGTCTACAGCGAGGAGATCGAGCGCGCACACCGCGAGGCGGATATCCATATCCACGATCTTTCGATGCTGACCGGCTACTGCGCAGGATGGTCGCTGAAGCAGCTGATCCGCGAGGGTCTCGGCGGTATTCCCGGAAAGATCTCCTCGGCTCCCGCATCCCATCTTTCGACGCTCTGCAACCAGATGGTCAACTTCCTTGGCATCATGCAGAACGAGTGGGCGGGCGCGCAGGCATTCTCCTCCTTTGATACCTATCTTGCTCCCTTCGTCAAGATCGACAACCTTTCCTATAAAGAGGTCAAGCAGTGCATTCAGTCCTTCGTGTACGGCGTGAACACGCCGAGCCGTTGGGGAACGCAGGCTCCCTTTACCAACATCACCCTTGACTGGACGGTTCCGGCAGATCTCGTCAACGAGCCTGCGATCGTCGGAGGCAAGGAGGTCGGCTTCACCTACGGCGACTGCGTCGAGGAGATGGCTCTGGTCAACCGCGCCTTCATTGAGATCATGATCGACGGAGACGCCAACGGCCGCGGCTTCCAGTACCCGATCCCCACCTACTCGATCACGCGCGACTTCGACTGGTCCGAGACCGAGAACAACCGTCTGCTCTTCGAGATGACCGCGAAGTACGGAACGCCCTACTTCTCGAACTACATCAACAGCGACATGGAGCCGAACGACGTTCGCTCGATGTGCTGCCGTCTGCGCCTCGATCTGCGCGAGCTTCGCAAGAAGTCGGGCGGTTACTTCGGCTCGGGCGAGAGCACCGGCTCGATCGGTGTCGTCACCATCAATATGCCCCGTATCGCTTACCTCTCGAAGGACGAGACCGAGTTCTACTCGCGCCTTGATCACCTGATGGATATCTCGGCGGCATCGCTCAAGACTAAGCGCGAGGTCGTTACCAAGCTGCTTGAGGCAGGACTCTACCCCTACACCAAGCGTTACCTTGGCACTTTTGCCAACCACTTCTCGACGATCGGACTCGTCGGCATGAACGAGGCTTGCCTCAACGCCGCCTGGATCGGTTGCGACCTGACAAACGAGCGCGCTCAGTCCTTCACTAAGGACGTGTTGAACCATATGCGCGAGCGCCTTTCGGACTACCAGGAGAAGTATGGCGACCTCTACAACCTCGAGGCAACGCCCGCTGAGTCGACCGCCTTCCGTCTTGCCAAGCACGACAAGAAGCGTTATCCCGACATCAAGGCGGCATCCGACAACGGAACGCCCTACTACACCAACAGCTCGCACCTGCCGGTCGGCTTTACCGACGATATCTTCGCGGCACTCGATATTCAGGATGAGCTTCAGACCCTTTACACCTCTGGAACCGTCTTCCACGCCTTCCTCGGTCAGAAGCTGAGCGATTGGCGCGCTGCCGCTTCGCTCGTTCGCAAGATCGCAGAGAAGTATAAGCTCCCCTACTACACGATGTCGCCCACCTACTCGATCTGCGCTGATCACGGCTATCTCGTCGGCGAGCAGTACACCTGCCCGATCTGCGGAAAGAAGGCCGAGGTCTACAGCCGTATCACCGGCTATTACCGCCCCGTTCAGAACTGGAACGACGGCAAGCGCGCAGAGTTCAGCGAGCGCAAGACCTATGCGGTAAACGGGCTCGCACTTGACGAGGCGCCCGCAGGATGCTCCTGCTCTGCAAACGCCGAGCCCGAGAATGTTGCATCGGCTTCTTCCGACGCACGTCTGGTGCTTGTGACGACCACCAAGTGCCCGAACTGCGTGATCGCAAAGAGACTGCTCGACACGGCAGGCATCTCCTACGAGGCGATCAATGCAGACGAGAACCCCGCCTTTGCCAAGGAGCAGGGGATCCTGCAGGCACCGACCCTTCTCGCCTTCTCGGGCGACTCGGTTGCCAAGATGGTGGGTGTCTCGAATATCCGTACATATATCAACAAATAATAGATCACATGAAATATGATATCATCGTCGTCGGCGGCGGCCCTGCGGGGCTGACCGCCGGCATCTACGGAGCGCGCGCAGGAAAGAGCGTTCTGATCTTCGAGCGGGAATCGATCGGAGGACAGATCTCGCGTGCCGCTTTGGTTGAAAACTACCCCGCGCTTCCCCACGTCAGCGGTATTGACTATTCTGCCGCGCTCTTTGAGCAGGCGGAGGGCTGCGGCTGCGAGATCGCCTTTGAGGACGTGCTTCGCATCTCGGGGGAAAGCGGTCATTTCACCGTCGAGAGCGACGGAGGCTCCTACTCTGCCGCGTCGGTCATTCTTGCGGTCGGCGCCGCCAGCCGTCGGCTCGGCATCGAGCGCGAGGACGAGCTCGTCGGGCGCGGGATCTCCTACTGCGCGGTCTGCGACGGAGCCTTCTTTAAGGGGAAAACGGTCGCGGTCGTCGGAGGCGGAAACTCGGCTCTTGAGGACGCGCTTTACCTTGCCGGCTTTGCCGAAAAGGTCTATCTGATCCATCGCCGCGATACCTTCCGTGCAGAGCAGGCGATGATCGACAAGGTCAAGGCGGAAGGCAAGATCGAGACCGTCACGCCTGCCGTTATCTCCTCTCTCAACGGCGAGAGCCGTCTTGAGTCGGTCACGCTGAAAATGGGGGACGGCAATTCTAAGGAGCTTCGGCTCGACGGACTTTTCATCGCCATCGGGCACGCACCGGCAGCAGGCGCCTTTGCCTCGCTCGTTGCGCTTGACGAGGGCGGCTACGTGATCGCGGGAGAGGATTGCAGAACCTCCTGCCCCGGCATTTATACGGCGGGAGATTGCCGCACCAAAACGGTCCGTCAGCTGACGACCGCCTGCGGCGACGGCGCGGTTGCCGCGCTTGCATCCGCTGAGCATATTTGAACCCGAGAAAAGCATCCCACCACGGGATGCTTTTCCTGACTGTTGCGATTTTGAGGATCACACTATGAAAATTCAAGGTTTGGAAAAGCTTTCGCTCGTCGATTTTGACGGCTACGCCGCCGCAACCGTCTTTCTTGCGGGCTGTAATTTGCGTTGTCCCTTCTGTCAGAACGCCGCGCTCGTTGACGGCAGTGCCGTCGAATGCATCGATGAAGCCGATTTTTTCGCGTTTCTCGAAAAGCGGCGCGGTCTGCTCGATGCGGTCTGCATCTCGGGGGGAGAGCCGACCCTTCGCCCCGAGCTTCCCGATTTTTGCAGAAAAATCAAGGAGAGCGGCTATCTCGTTAAGCTCGACACCAACGGCACGAATCAAAAAATGCTGAACATGCTCATTGATGACACTTCCCTGCTGGCACAAGTCTATAAACAAAACTAACCAAAAGTACTGTCATTCCGAGCCAGTCCGCAGACTGGCGTGGGAATC
>JAFYMH010000108.1 GCA_017556685.1 Clostridia bacterium
CATAAGTCCGAACACGTAATACCAAACCCTTTTGTAAAGAGGAAGCTCGCGCGCAACGTCTTTGACCGTTGTCCCGGGCAACACCTCGGTGCAATTCTCGTAAAGCACCGAGAGGCTCTCGCCGACGAGGGCGCCGAGAGATTCGCTGTCCACGACCACCATCAGCTCGGTATTCATGTATACGCTCCGCATATCGAGATTGAAGGAGCCGATAAGCACGAGCGAATCGTCGATCAAAACGGTTTTTGCATGGGTGGATCTCTCGCCGTGATACTCAAGGATCGAGGCACCCGTTTCAAGGATCTCGTCCTGATGGTAGAGATAGTCGGCAGGGGTAAACTTGTTGTCGGTATTGAGGATCGAATTGGTCACCAGGGTCAGCGGAACGGCAGAGTCGATCTCGGCAAGATCGCGGTACATGGCGCGGCTGCAGACGATATAGGGCGCCTGCACGACGACGCGCTCGGTTGCCGAGAGCATCAGCTGCTTCATCTCGCTCCAGACGTCGGGGCTTTTGCCGTAAATACCGATCTCTCCGGTTATCAGAGAAACGCGGTCGGTCGGCAGAGTATTTTCACATAGCCACTCAAGGAAATCCCCCGAGATCTCGCTCGAAAAGGAAGTATACGCCGCCTCCCTAATGCGAAGGCGCTCGTCCCGGATCCTTGCATCCCCGTCGTCTGCTCCGAATTCCCGAAAGCCGTCGACCGGATCAGACTCCCAAAGTCTCTCGAAATAGTCCCGCAGCGCAAGCACCGAGCGCTCGGGGTCAAGGGGGTCGCTCGCAAGCACGAGAAGCTCGCGGTCGGTGCTCTCGTCCTTTGCGCCAAAGTCGCCAAGGAAGCGATCCCAGGTGTTCCTTCCGCCAACGATATAGACCGATTCGTCCACGATAAACATCTTATCGTGCAGACGTCCGCTCATCGTCCAGGGCAGGAGAGGATTTAGGCGGTTATAGAGCCGAAGCTCGATGCCGCCGTGCGTAGACAAGGCGTTAAAGAAGAGCCGCCCCTCCATATTCGTCACGCCGCACAGCCCGTCGACGAGAATACGGACGCAAACGCCCCGATCCGCCGCATCAAGTAGCGCACAGGCGATCGCATCGGCGGCGTGCCCTTCCTTAAAATCGTAGGTCGTGATCAGGATCTCACGCTCTGCCTCCGCGATCAGGCGCAGGCGAAGCTCAAGCGCATCGACGTTCGATTCGATTAGGGTAACGCGCTCGCTGCCCTCCCCGTCTGCGGTATAGCGCGAGAGATCGCCGACCCCCTCTCCCGTCGGTCGAAGGTAGACGAAGGGAGCGACGGCTCCGATCGCGTAGTATAGCAAAAGGGCAAGCACTACGAAAAGAATTCTCCGACGCCGTCTCCTTTTGCGGTGCTTGGCGCGCAGAGTCACGTGATGTATCATGTATGGTTCTCCGTTTGCCTAAAAAATCCTTCTGCGGGGAAACGGCGTCGCTTCCCCGCAGAGTGCGCTCGAAAATCAGAATACGAGCTTCGACTCGATATACTCGCGAACCGAGGAGATCGGCATTCTGATCTGCTCCATCGAATCGCGGTCGCGAACCGTAACGCATCCATCGGTCTCGCTGTCAAAGTCGTAGGTGATGCAGTAGGGCGTTCCGATCTCGTCCTGACGGCGGTAGCGCTTTCCAATCGAGCCGGACTCATCAAACTCAACGTTCATATACTTAGAAAGCTCAGCGTACAGCTCGCCCGCCTTATCCGAAAGCTTCTTCGAGAGCGGAAGGATCGCCGCCTTGACGGGAGCAAGGGCGGGATGCAGACGAAGCACCACGCGAACGTCGTTTTTCGCCTCGTCGACGATTTCCTCGTCGTATGCGTCGCAAAGGAAGGCGAGGGCAACGCGGTCGGCGCCGAGCGAGGGCTCAACGACGTAGGGGATATACTTCTCATTCGTCTCGGGATCGAAATACTCCATCGACTCACCGCTGGTGTTCTGGTGCTGAGTCAGATCGTAATCGGTACGGTCGGCGATGCCCCAAAGCTCGCCCCAGCCGAACGGGAAGAGGAACTCGATATCGGTCGTTCCCTTCGAATAGAAGCAAAGCTCCTCGGGGGAGTGGTCGCGCAGACGAACGTTCTCTGCCTTCATGCCAAGCGAATACAAAAACTCTGCGCAGTAGTTTCTCCAATAGGTGAACCAATCCATATCGGTTCCGGGCTTGCAGAAGAACTCAAGCTCCATCTGCTCAAACTCGCGGGTACGGAAAACGAAGTTTCCGGGAGTGATCTCGTTACGGAAGGATTTTCCGATCTGCGCGATGCCGAAGGGAACCTTCTTACGGGTGCTTCTGGCAACGTTCTTGAAGTTGACGAAGATGCCCTGCGCCGTTTCGGGGCGAAGATATACCGTATTGGTCGAATCCTCGGTCACGCCGATAAAGGTCTTGAACATCAGATTGAATTTGCGGATCGAGGTAAAGTCGTTGCTTCCGCAGTCGGGGCAAGCGATGCGATGCTCGGAAATGAACGCGCTCATCTCGCTGTCGCTCAAAGAGGCGGGGTTGACGTCAAGCTTGTTCTCAAAGGCGTAATCCTCAATGAGCTTATCGGCACGGTGACGGCTCTTGCAGACGCGGCAATCCATCAGAGGATCCGAAAAGCCTCCGAGATGTCCCGAGGCGACCCACGCCTTCGGGTTCATGATGATCGCGCTGTCAAGACCGACGTTGTGGGGATTCTCCTGCACGAATTTCTTCCACCACGCGCGCTTGACGTTGTTTTTGAATTCGACTCCGAGAGGACCGTAATCCCAGGAGTTGGAAAGCCCTCCGTAGATCTCAGACCCTGCAAAGATGAAGCCGCGATTCTTGCAAAGCGCGACGATTTTGTCCATAGTCTTGTTCTGATTATCCATTTTATATTCCTTTCATAACGGCGTTTGCCGAAAATTTTACCTGTGAATATTCGTGAGTCTTGCCATGATAGCGTCCCCCGATACCGATATCGGAAGCACAGAGGCAAGACAGCCCGAAAGAGGAACGTCGCTCTCGCAAAGGACCTCGATGAACTCATCCGAATGCCCGTGCCAGAGTCCCCCTTCGCCTTTGGCTTCAAAAAGCACCGTCAAGGGCTCGCCCCTATCGCACACCTCTAAAAGGATCTCGCGGCGAAGCTCGCGGTCAAGCGCGATCAGAGCCGATGAGCGCCGTCTTTTTTCTGCCTCGTCCACCTGCCCCGAAAGCTCTGCCGCCAAGGTACCCGGCCGCCTTGAATAGGCAAAGACGTGCATCTGCAAAAATCTTGCCTCGCGGCAAAATTCCTCGGTTTCGAAAAAGAGCTCCTCGGTCTCGCCCGGAAAGCCGACCATCATATCGGTCGTAAACTGCACGCGCGGCATCGCCTCGCGAAGCATCCGAAGCGCCGTCAGGGCCTGCCCCGACAGATAGCGGCGGCGCATGGCGCGCAGAACCGCATCCGAGCCGCTTTGCATCGACAGATGGAAATGCGGCGCAAGCTTAGGAATCCCCGCAAGGCGCTCGACCGTCTCGGGGGTCATCATCTCAGGGGAAAGCGAGCCAAGCCGGATCCTCTCTACGTCTGTCTCACGCGACAGATCCGCGAGAAGATCGGGAAGGCGGTAGCAGGCAAGATCCATACCGTACGCGGCGGTCTCAATTCCCGTCAGAACGATCTCGCGCGAGCCGCCCTCGACCAGCCCCTGCACCTCGCGGATGACGTCCTCCCTTGGCTTTGAGCGAACGTAACCCCGCGCGGCGGGAATGGTACAGTAGGTGCATCGGCAGGCACAGCCGTCCTCTATCTTGACGTACGCCCGGGTTCTTGGGGCGTGGGTAATGCACATTCTCTCGAAGCTCGCGCCCGAAAGATCCGAAACCTCGATCAAAGGGACCCTCTCGCCCGAAAGCAACTGCTCGGCACGCTCGACAAGGCGAAGCTTCCGATCGCTTCCCGAAACGTACGAGACTCCCTCGATCGCGCCGACCTCCTCGGGACGAAGCTGAGAGTAGCAGCCGGTCACGAGCATGAAGGCCGAGGGGTTTTGCCTAAGCGCCCGGCGGATCACCTGCCGCGACTTGCGGTCGCTCTCTGCCGTTACGGTGCAGGTGTTGACGACGTACACGTCGCAGGGACTGTCGAAATCGGAGATGAGAAAGCCGCGCGCCGAAAACGCCTCGGCGATCGCCTCGGTCTCGTACTGCGAGACCTTGCACCCGAGCGTGGCAAGTCCAACGCGATACGCCAAAGCAAAGCACCTCCTCCGAAATTCCGACTGTTATCCAAATAATTATAGCACCTTCGGTCGAATTTGTAAAGTCCTGCAAGCAAAAATGATAAAAAGCTCGCGCCGCCGATGCCCTTTTGCATCGGCGGCGCGGTGATCTCACAGAGAAATCAGCTCGACAGCGGCGTAGGGCTTTCCGTCCTTGTCCCGAATGCCGATCCCGTACCGACAGGCAAGCTCAAAGAGCTTGACGAGATCGATCCCGACGAGATCGGGACTCTTTGCAAGGAACTCGACCGCCTCGGTGGTGAAGGTGGAGGTCGTTATAAAGACGCCCTTCGTTGCCCCCTCGGCGTGCATACAGCCGTAAAACTCGCGCAGCTCCTTTAAGGTGATCTGACTTCTTGCGCGCGTTTTCGCCTGCACGGCGGTCTTGTCGGTAAAGCCAAGCTCGTCCCGAGTATGGAAAACGACGTCGATCCCCTTATCCTCCGAGCCGTCGACAACGAATCTCCCCGAAACGCGGATGCCCGCCGAGGCGTAATGGGATTCAAGAAGCTTGGCGACGAAGACGTTGAAGAAGGCTCCGCCCTGCGCGTTGATAAGCATGGCAAAGGATTTTTCGTCAAGGGTCGCTTCCCCCTTGAGAGGCGCCGCGGCGCGGGGCTTGATCCTGCTCGCGCGCTGTACCTTGACGGCGGTGGTCCTTTTGGGAGCCGCCGCTATCTTTTCGGAGGCAGGCTTTGGCATCTCGCTCGGCTCGCCCATTCGGTAAACGCCGTCGGCACAGGCGAGCGCCCCCTCGGCAACCGATGCCTTCAGAACCTGAAGCGCCAGACCCCGTACGCCGTGGACCCGCTCGCCCTTCACCTCAAAGCGCTCGACCGCCGCACGAACGATCTCGTCCTCGGAGTGCGCACCCGACTTAAAAAGCTCGTCAAGGAATCGGCGCATATCCTTTTCCTTCGGCTTTTTCGCTTCGGTATCCTTTTTGGGGGCTATCTTTGAGGGTTCCGGCTCCTGCATCTCATTTGACCGAGAGGGGGGATCTATCCCCTCGGGCAAAAGCGCCTGGAAGGCGGGTCCCGCCGAAATTTCCTCGCCCTCACCCATCACAAGCACACCCGACTCAAGAAGCTGGGTCAGGGTTCGGCGGATGCTGTTTCCGAGCCTCGCGCGCTCGATCGCATTCCCGCCGCCGATAGCGTCAAGACAGCTTTTGCGCAGACGCCGAGAGTCCCACTTTGCCTGGGTCTCAAAAAGCGAGGCGATAGTCTCTCTGATCCTTTTCGTGCGATTGGTTCCTTTTGGCATGAAAGTCTCCTTAAGATCGGTATTTGGTCTTCTCCTTCAGGATCCGATAGAGCGCGCGGTAGCTTTCCCGTCGGCTCTCGGAGATCCTTCCCTCGGATACGGCGCGCGCGATCGCGCACTCCCCCGCTCCCTCTTTGGTATGGGTACAGTCGGAATAGCGGCACGCACCTCGGTAGGGGGCGAATTCCCGAAACGCGTCAAAGAGATCGTCAAGCTCGAAAAAGTCGAAGTGAACGAAGTCAAGAAGGGAAAATCCCGGCGTATCTGCCAAAAACCCCCCGTTTTTCAGAGGGAAAAGCTCAACGTGACGGGTCGTATGCCGTCCGCGCTCGATCTTTCGGCTGATCTCTCCCGTCGCAAGAGAAAGCTCGGGGAACAGACGGTTAAGCAGCGTGGACTTCCCAACGCCCGACGCCCCCGTGAGAGCCGCGACGGCGCCGTTTTTCATCTGCGCTCCGACGTCCTCGGCAAGCTCCTCGATCCCCTCGCCCGTCACCGAGCTGATCCTAAAAACGGGGATCCCGACACGGCGGTAGATCTCGGCGTAGCTCTCTGCCGCCTCGGGGGAAAAGTCCTGCTTGGTGATAACGAGCGCCGCGCGGATGCCGTTATGCTCGGCGATGGCAAGCAGCTTATCGACGGTTTCAAGAACGGGCGCAGGCTTTGCAGAGGCGATCACGGCGTAGAGCGCGTCGAGGTTCGCCATCGGCGGACGGATGAGGGCGTTTTTCCTTGGCAGGATCTCCTCAATGACCGCTTCAGATCCGCTCGGCTCCGAAAAAAGCACGCGGTCGCCGACAAGCAGCCTTGCATCGTTCTTATGGAGATTGCCTCTCGCACGGCAGACGATACGGCGATCCTGCCCCTCGGGGACGATCTCAAAGCGTCCACCAAGTCCCTTGACGACGATGGCGGAGGAAAGCGTTTGCTCAGACATTCGGAAGCTCCCCCCTCTCTGCCGTACGGCGAAGCTGACCGCAGGCGGCGTTGACGTCGGCACCGAGCCGGCGTCTGACGGTGGCGTTCACGCCAAGACGGCAAAGGGTCTGGCAAAAGCGGCTCGCCGCCTCCCGCGAGGGACGGCGGTATCCGCTCTCCTTGACCTCGTTGACACGGATGAGATTGACGTGGATCGGCTCTCGGTTACAAAAATACCGACGCAGTAGCGCGGCAAGCGCCTCAGCCTCGGCCTCGCCGTCGTTCTCCCCTGCGATCAGGGTGTACTCAAAGGAGATCCTTCGTCCCGTTTCCTTAAAATACGCAACGCACGCCGTCAGAAGCTCGTCGATGCCGTACCGACGGTTGATCGGCATGATCGCCGAGCGGCGCTCGTCGCTTGAGGCGTGAAGCGAGATCGAAAGCGTGATCGGAAGGCCTTCCTTTGCAAGCTCGTAGATCCTCGGAACGATGCCGCAGGTCGAAAGCGAGATATGGCGGTAGCCGATGCAAAGGCCGTCCGCGTGGTTGACAAGACGCAGAAACCTAAGAACCTCCTTGTAATTGTCAAGCGGCTCTCCGATGCCCATCATCACAACGCCGTCGATTCGCTCGCCGCTGTCGCGCGAGACGGCAAGGAGCTGCCCAACGAGCTCCGAGGCAAAGAGATTGCGCACGCGACCGCCGATGGTCGATGCGCAGAAGCGACAGCCCATCGCGCACCCGACTTGAGAAGAGATGCAAAGGGTCGTTCCGTGCTCATAGCGCATCAGAACACATTCAATGAGATGTCCGTCCGAAAGACGGAGAAGATACTTTGCCGTCCCGTCGATCGCCGAAACGAGCTTTCTTGAAACGGTCGGCATTCGCTCCTCGACTGTCTCGGCGAGCCGCTCGCGGAGCGCACGCGGAAGCGTCGTCATCTCCGAGATCGTGAGCCCCCTTTGATGGTACGCCGAAAAAACCTGCTTCCCGCGGAAGGCAGGCTCTCCGATCGAGCGGAAATATTCGGCAAGCTCGTCCGGCAGCATAGCAAGGAGATCGGCTCTCGTCTCGGTCATATCGGGTCCTTTCAATTCGCGTTCTTTGACGGATGCGTCTTTTTTCTCGCAAGAGCGTAAAAGAAGCCGTCGCATCCATGTCTGTGCGGATAAAGAGTCAGCTGTCCCGTCGGTGCCGAAAGGTCGGCTACCTCGAAGGGGCAAGGCTCAAAATCGGGGTTTTTCGCAAGGAACTGCTCGAAAACCCCTTCGTTTTCGGCAGGGTTTAGGGTACAGGTCGAATACAGAAGACGACCGCCCTCCTTCAGATAGGCGGCGCTCGCCGTCAGAATCTCAAGCTGGAGCGCGGGAAGCTCCCCCCGCCCCTCAAAGCGATAGCGAAGGTCCGGCTTCTTTCGGAGCACCCCAAGCCCCGAGCAGGGAACGTCGCAATGCACGGCGTCTGCCTTCCCAAGGAGCGAGGGATCCGGCTCGCGTGCATCCCGCTCACCGACCGAAAGGGAGGTGAGCCCGAGCCGCGCGGCACCGTCGGTGATCAGAGGGAGCTTGCTCTCATGCAGATCAAAGGAATAGATCTGCCCCAAGTCCCCCATTGAAAGGGCCGCCGAAAAGCTCTTGCCTCCGGGGCAGGCGCAGGGATCGACGAGAAGCTCGCCGCGTCGGGGAGAAAGGATCGCCGAGCCAAGCTGTGACGCCTCGTCCTGCACGAAAAAGAGGCCCTCTTCAAAGCCGGGCAAAAGCGAAACGGGAAGAAAGTCGAGCACGCGGACGCCACGCGGGGAGCGCTCTGTCCTCTCGGCGCGGATCTCCCGCTCGGCGAAAAGGGAAAGAAGCCCCTCTCGCGTGATCCTTTGGGTATTGACGGTAAGGGTCAGAGGTGCAGTCTCGTTACAGACCGAAAGCAGCTCCTCGGTCTCCTTTTCCCCAAGAAAGGAAAGGAAATGGCGCACCAGCTCTGTCGGGTAGGAATAGGCGATCGAGAGGTAGCGCGCGAGGTTTTTCTCACGCGGAGGAAGCGGAAGCCTGCGCTCCCCGCTCTCGTTTACGAAGGCACGCAGAGCACCTCGCAGAACGCCGTTGATAAAGGCGCGCTTTCCCTTCCCATCGGCAAGCGAGACGGTCTCGGAAACCGCCGCAAAGGGCGGCACTCTGTCCATAAAAAAGAGCTGATAGAAGCCAAGGCGAAGGATGTTTCGGGAGTCGGGGTCGATCTCGGAGCGCTTTGCCGCGACCGAGATGAGATAATCGAGCGTAATCCTTCTCTCGACCGTTCCGTAAAGCAAGCCGGTCAGAAAGGCGCGCTCTGAGCGCGAAAGCTCCCTTGTCATCCTCGAGTTCATTGAAAGATTGAGATAAGTCTCGTCCCTCTCCCAGCTCTCAAGCAGGCGAAGGGCGATGCGGCGCAGGTCTGCTCCCATCAGAAAAGCACCTCGCCGACCGAAAGCTTCCTGCCCCGCAGGAATGCGGCGGCGTCCATTTTCCCCTTGCCCTCGGGTTGCAGGGTGCGGATCGAGAGAGCGCCCTCGCCGCAGGCAACGACGATCTCCCCTGCCCCATCGGTCGATGCGCGAATGACCGTACCCGGTGCGCCCGATCCGTCGACGGGACGGGCACAGATGATCTTCATGGTCCTTTGATCGGGCGTGAGGCAATAGGCAAAGGGCATTGGCGTCAAGGCGCGGATCTGTCGGTCAAGCGCGATCGCCGAGCGCTGAAAATCAAGCTTACAGTCAGCTCGTGAGATCTTCTCGGCATAAGTGGAAAGCTCCTCGTTTTGCGGGGTTCGAGTTGCCTTTCCGCAAACGACGAGCTCTGACGCCTCGACAAGCAGTCTTGCGCCCATTTCGGCAAGACGGTCGTGAAGGGTCTCAAGCGTATCGGTATCCGAGATCGGGGTCGTTTGCTTTAGGATCATATCGCCCGTATCGAGTCCCTCGTCCATATACATAATGGTGATTCCGGTCTCGCTCTCGCCGTCCATGATCGCACGCTGCATCGACGCGGCACCGCGGTACCTCGGGAGCAGCGAGGCGTGAACGTTCAGGCATCCGTACCTCGGGTAGGAAATGACGTTCGGAGGAAGGATCATTCCGAAGGCGACGACGAGGATGAGGTCGGGTGCAAGCTCGTCAAGATAGGCGGCAAACGCCTCGTCACGCAGGGTACGCGGCTGAAAGACCGGGACGCCGTGCGCCTCGGCGCAAAGCTTGACGGGAGGTGGCGTTAAGACGGCGTGCCTTCCCTTCGGCTTGTCGATTCGGGTCACGACGCCGACGATATTCGCCTCTGCCTCAAAAAGAGCATCAAGGCAGGTCGCGGCAATATCGGGGGTGCCCATAAACAGAATTCTCGGCTTCATCAGCTCTCTACCTCTCCGACGACAACGTCTGTAAAGAGCTTGCCGTCGAGATGGTCAAGCTCATGGCAAAAGGCGCGGGCAAGAAGATCCGAGCCCCTGTATTCGACCTCCTCGCCGTTTCGGTTGAGCGCACGGACGGTTACGTGACGGGGACGGCGCGTCGTCCCCCACTTGCCGGGGAGCGAAAGACATCCCTCCTGCTCGTGCTGCTTACCGGAATAGGCAACGATGCGGGGGTTAATCAGCTCGATCAGCTCCCCCTCCGCCACCTCGATCACGACCACGCGACGAAGCACGCCGACCTGCACGGCGGCAAGGCCGCATCCGTTTGCATGACGCATCGTATCCGCCATATCGTCGAGCAGGCGAAGGATGCGCGGAGTGATCTCCTCAACGGGACGGCTGATCTTACGGAGAGTGGGATCCCCCTCCTTGACGATTTGCAAAATAGCCATACTATCTCCTTTCAAGGGTCAGACCGAAAGCGGACCGACGTCAACCGAGAGCGTTACGGCGCGCTCGGAGCCGAACTTCAGCAAAAGGCGGCGCAAAAGCTCGCGCAGACGCGCACTGTTTCGGCATTTGAGCACCATACGCAGACGGCACTTTTCATTGATCTTATAGATCTGCGCCTCAAAGGGACCGAAGACGGTCAGGGGCAGATCAGCAAACTCGCCCGAGGCGAGCGAAAGAAGCGACTCCCTTAGCTCCTTTGCACAGCGAAAAAGCTTTTTCTCGTCAGAGGATGTCAGAAGCAGAGTCACGATATCGCAAAAGGGCGGGAAGGTTGCCGCGCGGCGCACGGCAAGCTCGGAGCGGTAAAAGGCGGGATAATCCTGCTCTGCGGACAGCGTCAGGATCTCGTTTTCGGGGGAATAGGTCTGCACGATCGCCCTTCCCCTTCGCGCGGCTCGCCCCGCACGGCCGATGACCTGCGCAAGCAGGGCAAAGGTTCTTTCCGAGGCTCGGAAATCATTGACGTAAAGAGAGGAGTCGGCAAGCAGAACGCCAACTAAGGTCACGTTCGGAAAATCATGACCCTTGGTGACCATCTGAGTCCCGAGAAGAACGTCTGCCTCGCCGCGGCGAAAGCTCTCGAGCATCCGATCATACGATTGCTTACCCGAGGTCGTGTCGGCATCCATTCGCATGACGCGGCATCCCGAGAGCGCCGCCGTCAGCTCTGCCTCCGCCCTCTGGGTTCCAAAGCCGAGATAGGCGATCCGAGCCGCACCGCACGCGGGGCATCCCTTCGGGGGCTCGGCACGGTATCCGCACGAATGGCAAAGGAGATAGCCTCCGTCCCCTCGGGTATGATGAGTGAGCGAAACCGAGCAATGCGGACAGCTGACGACCTCGCCGCAGCTCTTGCATTGCAGGGTACTGTGAAAGCCTCGGCGGTTGAGGAACAAAATCGCCTGCTCCCCTCTCGCAATCGTTTCCGAAAGCGCGTCCGAGAGGGCGCGGCTGAGCGGCGAGGTGTTGCCTTGCCGAAGCTCTGTGCGCATATCGACCATCTCAACCGATGGCAAAACGGCGCCTCCGTAGCGCTCGGTCAGCTCAACCAGGGTGTACGCGCCGCTTTTCGCCTTGGTATAGCTTTCAAGCGACGGCGTTGCAGAAGCAAGCAAAAGCATCGCGTTGCTTTTTCCAACGCGGTATGCCGCAACGTCTCGGGCATGGTATTTCGGGTCACTTTCGGACTTGTAGGTATGCTCGTGCTCCTCGTCGATAACGATGAGTCCGAGGTTTGAGAGCGGCGCGAAGACCGCCGAGCGCGTGCCGATCACGAGCCTGACCCGACCGTCGGCGATCCGACGCCAGGCGTCAAAGCGCTCACCCTGCGAAAGCGACGAGTGGATAACGGCGACCCCCTCTCCGTACCGCGAGCAGAAGATGCCGACGGTCTGGGGGGTCAGCGCGATCTCGGGAACCATCACGATCGCGCTCTTGCCTTCGGCAAGCACGTCGTCAAGGATCCGCATGATGACCTTGGTCTTTCCGCTTCCCGTCACACCGTGAAGCAGAACCGCGCGGGGTTTTGTCCCGTCAAGCGATCGGATCCTCTCGTAGGCGGCGCTCTGCGCACGGCTCAGCGCGATCGGAGAGTCGTCCCTTGCGATAGCAAGACTTGCGTAGGGATTTCTGATCATCTCGCGCTCCTGCACGGTAAGGCATCCCTTTTCTACGAGTGCGCGAAGCGATGCGGCAGATGCCGTTATCCCCCTTGCGGCAAGCTCGTCTGCCGAAAGCGGCGTCGGGTCGGATGCAAAATGCGAAAGGATCTGCCTCTGCTCCTGGCTTCGGATGCGGCCGCGCCCCGTATCCGAAAGACGGAGCGAAGGGACGCCCGGGGCAAAGGGGCGGTAGATCCGCTCGGTGCGGATATTCGGACGGCCCGAAAGAAGGGTCGGGGGGAGCAGGGTGTGCAGTGCCTCTCCAACCGACGAAAGCGTATAGTCGGCTAAAAACAGACATAGCCCGAGCATCTCCTCCGAAAGGGAGGAGCGTTCGGGCAACAGCTCGAGCACGCTCTTAAGAGCCGTCCCGTCACCGTCTGACAGCGAAACGATCAGTCCGAGGACCGCGCGATTGCCGCGACCGAACGGGACCCTCGCAATTCTGCCGGGACGTGCCGACCCCCAAAGATGCTCCGGAAGAAGGTAGGTATAGGGACGGTCGACGTGATACGGCGCGTCGAGCATTCTGATCTCAGCAAGCCTTGCCATCGGCGTCCCTCCTATCCTCATCGTTTTTCGAGGCTCTTTTGACTCAGTTCTGCTCGGTTCCGTCGTAAAGCGCCTCGCCGTCATAAGCGAGCGCATCCATCTCGTCGGGCTTCTTCATCACGTAACGTCCCTCGTGGAGACGGCGGATCGCGATCTTGACCGCCTTCTGGTCGCGGTACTCGCTATCAATGAGCGAGGCAAGCGGACGGTCGGTTTCGCGGTTTGCCACCATACGGTCGGCGTTTTGACGCTGCTTAACGTACTCGTCGGTCACGATGCGCGCACTCTTTGCAACGCCGACGACGAGCTCGTAGCGATTGAATTTTTCTTTGGTAAGCTCTGCAATGGTAGGATAGATCATGATATTTTACTCCCTTTTTCGGTTTCGTTTCGTAAATTAGTAAGTTAGTCCTCTGCCTCTTCCTCGTCCTCGTCGGAAGCGTTCTCTCCAAGGCGGTTGGAGATCGTTTCGGACTGGATCGCGGAAAGGATCACGTGCTCACTGTCGGTCAAAAGCACGGCGCGGGTCCGTCTGCCGCAGGTAACGTCGATGACTCTGCCGCTATCCTTGGCATCCTGGACAAGGCGCTTGATGGGGGCGGAATCGGGTCCGGCGATCACGACGATCCTATCCGCCGCAACCATGTTACCGAAGCCTACGTTGATAAATTTCATATGCCGCACACTCCTTCTTATTCGACGTTCTGAACCTGCTCGCGGATCTTCTCGAGCTCGTTCTTCATCTCAACGACGAGATGCGCGATCTCGCTGTTGTTCGCCTTACTGCCGATGGTGTTGGTCTCGCGGTTCAGCTCCTGCATGAGGAAATCAAGCTTCTTTCCGCTCGGAGCCGCCTCGCAGGCGATCTCGGCGAAGGCGCCGAAATGCGAGCGCAGACGGACGAGCTCCTCGTCGACCGCGATCCGATCGGCGTAAATGGCGCACTCGGTCAGAATGCGGTTCTCATCCACCGTCACGCGGTTGTCTGCGAGCACCGCACGCAGTCGGCTCTCAAGCCTCTCGCGGTATCCTCCCGAGTCCTCTGCCGACAGCTTCTCAATTCGGTCGGCGCACTCGGCAACGTGACGAAGCTTTCCTTCAAGGTCGGCGCGGATGCGGTCGCCCTCTGCGCTTCGCATGGCAAGATGGCTTTTTCCTGCGGCGGCAAGCGCCTCTCTGAGATGCTTCCACTCGGCGTCGACGTCAACGTCGGCACGCACGGCACGGAAGACCGAGGCGTTCTCTGCCACGCGCATGACCGAGATATCGTCGGCAAGCCCGAACTCGTCACGCATACGGCGAAGCGTTTCGAGATACCCCTTAAGATAGCCCTCGTCAAGCTGCGGAGCGGTATTTCCGCTTGCGTGCAGATCAATCGAGACCGAAACGTCGACCTTTCCGCGCGAGATGATCTCACAGCGGATATAGCTCTTGACCTTCTCCTCAAGGGGAGCGAGGATATGCGGCATACGCACCGAGCAATCGAAATAGCGGCTGTTGACCGAGCGGATCTCAACGAGCAGATCCTTGTCCTGCCCCGGAAGGACCGCCCGTCCGTACGCCGTCATGCTTTTGATCATACCGTTCCCTCGCTTCCCCTGTCGCGGGTCCCCCGCAGGCGGTAAAGCTCTGCAAGGAAGGTTTCGATGTCGGAAAACTCACGGTACACCGAAACAAACCGCACGTACGCGACCTCGTCGATCTCGCGCAGCTTTCGCATCGCAAGCTCGCCGATCTGATGGCTCGGGATCTCTCCGAGCATGGCGTTGACGATCTCGGTCTCGATCTCTGAAACGACCTGCTCCACGTCCACCGGACGCTTCTGGCAGGCGCGAAGAATTCCCGTTGCCAGCTTATGGCGGTCAAAAAGCTCACGGCTACCGTCCTTTTTCACGACGGTGATCGGAGCGGTCTCAATCATTTCGTAGGTGGTAAAGCGCTTTCCGCATCCCTCGCACTCACGGCGGCGGCGAATGCTGTTGCCCTCCTCGACGGGACGGCTGTCAAGCACGCGGCTGCTCTGAGCGCCGCAACTCGGACACTTCATTCGGATCTCCTTAATTATAAATTATCACATTGTA